>JBEBSO010000364.1:0-4456 GCA_040394275.1 Telluribacter sp. | reverse complement strand
CGAATGGGATCTCTTCCTCCGTCGCAACGGCCTGGTTGTTGCCCATGACATTACAAACTACGTGGGGATTAAGTCTTCGGTGAATGTCGCCTCCGACAAGCTGTTCATCGATCCGGGTGAGGCCGTGACCCTGCAGGCCAGCGGAGCCGGCATCTATTACTGGTCGCCCGAAACCAACCTGAATACCTCGCTCGGGCCGCAGGTGGTCGCCCGGCCGTCAGCAGACATCACCTATACGGTGAAAGGATCCGGCACGGATATCTGCCGGGACAGCGCTACCGTCACCGTGTTTGTCAGGAATGCAAATATCACCGGGGCAGATCCCGGTTCCGGCCTGTTCCCCGACAGGAAAATAACGGTCAGTCCCAACCCCGGGAACGGCTATTTCGAGATCGGCATGGACAACCAGCTGACCGGCGAGGTCGATGTGACGGTTTACAGTCTTACCGGTGTCGTTTCGCTGCGGAGCAAATTCGTCAAAACAGCCCAGGTTGAAAAGTTCCCCGTCGACATCAGCCGGCTGTCTTCCGGGCTCTATATCGTGGAGGTAAAAATCGGCGATGTGAAGACCAACAGGCGGGTGGTCAGACAGTAGCAAAAAATTTTCTGTTTTTTTCTTCCCGGGCACAACTATTTCCGGGCATCTTCCGTTTATCTGGTAACGCACCCCGTCAAAACGTCTTCATGAAGGAGTTCCGGATCCCGGCCGCATACGCGCGGCTCTCCCGGACCGTTTGTATTTATCATTTGTTTCATTGCATTTTTTGACAATCTCCTGAAATTTCTCAGGCGGAGCGTCATATCTTTTGATCAGAATATTTAAATTTTGATTCAAACGCGACTAATTGACACCACAAGATGAAGAACGGCAGAAAACGGGTTCTGTTTTTTATGCCTGATAATCCCTTGAAAAGGGACGCGGGCAACAAAATGAGAGCATATAAATTGCTCGAATACTTTGCGTCCAGGAACGAAATCGAAGCCGATTTTGTGTGCGAGCAGACCTGGAGCAACTGGACTGACGAGGATACCTCCGTATTCAGAGAAAAATTCCCGGCCATCGGCCTGCATATTTTTAAACGGAAGGGTGACAGGCGCAACCTGGTGTCCTATGTGCTGGGCTATAAAATACCGGATTACATCCGTAAATACAGGTACCTCCTGTTTGCTCCTCCCCTGCCGGATTACAATACCAGCCTGCTGCAGCAGGCCTTCAATGACCTCCTGCGGACCAGGCAGTATGACTACATCATCATCAGCTACGTGACCTGGGCTACGCTGGTAAAGGACAATCCCTTTGCAGGCGCAGCACGGCTGATTATCGACACGCACGATTTCCTCACCTCCCAGACCCGGAAAGGAAAGAACTTCAGGCTGGGTGCCTCCTTTGAGGAGGAAATGCGCCGGCTGTCCTATTTTGATGAGGTCTGGTCGCTTTCGGTAGAAGAAAACTACCTCTTCCGCCAGTTTGTCAAAGCCGACCACCGGATTGTGCCGATGATGCAGGACAAGCCGCTCCGTGCACCTTCGGAAGACAAGATATACGATATCATTTACGTGGCCAGCGACAACGCGCACAATGTGCTTTCGGCAAACTGGTTCTTTGCTGAAGTCTATCCCCTGCTGCCGGCTTCGGTAAAGATTTGCATCATCGGCAGCATCAACAGGTATATCCCGGCAAACCTGCCCAACATCACCGGGTTGTCCTATGTGGAAGACACCTCCGAATACTATGAAAAATCCAAGGTGGCCATGTGCCCGATGTTCGGCGGAACGGGAATCAAGATCAAGACGGTGGAGGCGCTTGCGTATAGCCTGCCTGTGGTTTGTACGCCTGATGCCATCATCGGCCTGCCCGATAAAAGCAATAACGGCTGTATCATAGGACATAACGCGGAGGAATTTGCCGCCCGGATCAACACGCTGCTGAGCGAGCCAGACGCCCGGGAGCTCCTGTCCAGGCAGGCAGGCGACATGTTCGCGCGTCATTTCGAGTCGCAGAGCGGCTTCGAGATCGTGGATGCGGCGCTGGGTAAAAAAAAGGACGGTTCCGGTACCGCAGCCATTATCAGGAAATATGAGCAACCGGTGTCCGCCGGATGACCCGTA
The DNA here is from genome assembly GCA_040394275.1 of Telluribacter sp. Lineage (GTDB taxonomy): Bacteria > Bacteroidota > Bacteroidia > Cytophagales > Spirosomataceae > JBEBSO01. The sequence continues at coordinate 2,347 of JBEBSO010000364.1, read as the reverse complement.
TTTTATCGCCCGGAATTGCGCCGGGCTCCACGCACACCTGAACCAACACGATTTTAACTTTTGATGGACACGACAAATGAAAAAAGTCATCTTTGACGCAGAAAGGATGAAGTATGAGTTCACCGGACTGTACTATTTCTGCCAGCACCTGGGCGGCGCCCTGCTGAACCAATGCAATCCGAGCGAGTTTGACCTCGGGTTTTATGCCCCTTCCGGCGCAAGGCTGCCCAGCCCTGCCAGGGTAGTACGGCAATCTTCCCTGCACAAGTTTCACATGCCGATGGACGGCCGCTACGACATCTGGCATTCTACTTTCCAGGGTACGCAGTACTTCCCGTACAAATCGAAAGGGAAGATCCTGCTAACCGTACACGACCTGAACTTTATTCATGAAGGGAAAGAACCTGCAAAGCAAAAAAAATGCATGACAGACCTGGAAAAGAAGCTGGAACGTGCCGACGGCGTTGTGGCCATTTCCAATTTTGTAAAGGAAGATCTGCTGAAATTCACCAACGTCACCCGGGAAAAGATAAAGGTGATCTATAACGGTTGTAGCGTGCGCAACGCAGGCAGCCTGCCGCCCCCCAGGTACGTACCGCCGACGCCATTCTTCTTCACGATAGGCACCATTGCGGCCAAAAAGAATTTTCACGTAGTACCGGCCATGCTGCTCGACAACGATGTCAACCTGGTTATCTCCGGCATCACGATCGATGACAACTACCGCTTAAAAATCGAAAAGACGGCCAGGTCGCTGGGGGTTCTTGACCGTGTCCACTTCACCGGGGCGGTTTCAAACGAAGAGCTGCTCTGGTATTATCGGCACTGTGCCGCTTTTGCTTTTCCCTCGCTCGCAGAAGGCTTCGGCCTGCCTGTCGTCGAGGCCATGCGGTTCGGCAAGCCCGTTTTCCTGTCCAGGCTGACCAGCCTGCCCGAAATCGGCGGCGACGTCGCCTATTACTTTGACAACTTCGATCCGGCCCACATCAGCCGGGTCACCAACGAGGGGCTCGCAGATTTCAGGACAAGAGACAAATCAAAGGAGGTAATCAACCACTCCGAGCAGTTTACCTGGGAGAAGGCTGCCCGGGAATACCTGGAAGTTTACCGGGAGGTACAGGGATAGACCGGGAAGAGTTGATTTCAGCCACCACTAACGGCAACGTCTGAAACACAATGCCGTTGGCAGGGCTGAAACCACCTCCGGTTTTTAGTACAGCTGATGATTGTTTGATAAGTTGGGGTCACGCGCCACCGGCGCGTGACCCTGTTTTTCCCGGCTGTGTACTGCCTCACAGCAGCTCATAGATGCCTGCCACACCCTGTCCGCCGCCTACGCAGGCCGTCACCATGCCGTATTTCTGATTTTGTCTCCGCATTTCGTTGAAAAGCTGGACGGACAGCCTCGCTCCCGTCGAGCCAAGCGCATGCCCGATCGCAATGGCCCCGCCGTTCGGGTTTACGATAGCGGGATCTATATCCAATTCCTGTATTACCGCCAGCGCCTGTGCGGCAAAGGCCTCGTTCAGCTCGATCTGCTGGATATCGCCCAGCCGGAGCCCGGCTGCTTTGACCGCCTTGGGTACCGCCGCCACGGGCCCGATTCCCATAATACGCGGGTCCACACCTGCCGTCGCGTACGCCATCATCCGGGCGATCGGCTGCACATTCAGCTGCCTGAGAAAGCGCTCCGACACCACCAGGACAAAGGCAGCCCCGTCCGAGGTCTGGGATGAGTTGCCCGCTGTGACGCTGCCTCCCGCCGCAAAAACCGGCTTAAGCCGTGCGAGCGCTTCCGGCGTGGTATCCGCACGCGGTCCCTCGTCGCGGGCCACCTGGTATTCCCTCGTTTTTTTCTTTCCCGAAGCCGGGTCAAAATAGGTTTCCGTAACCGGCACCGGTACGATCTCCCCGTCAAATTTCCCCTCCTTCTGTGCAGCGAGCGCCTTCTGGTGAGACCGGAAGGAAAACGCATCCTGCGCTTCCCGCGATATTTTATAGTCTTTGGCCACCTGCTCCGCCGTCAGTCCCATGCTCAGGTAATATTCCGGGTGGCTGTGCGCGATCTCATAGTTCAGCGCCGTTTTCCAGCCCATCACCGGCACGAGCGACATCGATTCCGTGCCGCCGGCAATGATACAGTCTGACAGGCCTGCATGGATTTTAGCCGACGCAATGGCAATGGCTTCCACACCCGACCCGCAGTACCTGTTTACAATCATGCCCGATACATGCTGCGGAAGCGACAGGAGCGAAATGTACCTTCCCATCTGCATGCCCTGCTCCGCTTCCGGTACGGCATTGCCCACGATTACATCGTCTACCTGCGAAGGATCCAGCTGGGGTA
>JBEBSO010000363.1:0-4470 GCA_040394275.1 Telluribacter sp. | reverse complement strand
AGAATATCAATTTGCTAGTCGCAAGATAGATGTAATTTTACGAATTATATTATAAACCTGAAAACGGAATTGTCCGGGAATATTGTGTTATGCGTTATTTGCCGATAGATCAGTCGCTTTTTGTAGAAAGCCGGCAGGAGCTGGCCGGGCTCCTGCGGCCCAAATCCATGGTGGTCGTGAATGCCAATGACATCATGCCTGCCAACGCGGACGGCACCCTGGGATTCCGGCAAAATGCCGACCTGTTTTACCTGACCGGCGTCGACCAGGAGGAAACGATACTGGTGCTGTTCCCGGAGCACCCGGACGAAAACCTCCGGGAGGTGCTGTTCCTGCGGGAGACCAGCGAGCTGATTGCTGTCTGGGAAGGGGAGAAGCTGACGAAAGCCCGCGCCACCGAGGTCAGCGGGATCCGGTCGGTGTTCTGGCTGAGCCAGTTTGAGCAGGTGTTCCGGAACGTGGTGTTTGAAGCGGAGACGGTTTATCTCAATACCAACGAGCATACCCGCAACGATTCGCCCGTAGAGACGCGGGAGGTGAGGTTTGCCCGTGATTTCAGGCGGAGGTACCCGCTGCATCACCTCGAAAGGCTCGCCCCGCTGATGCACCGGCTGCGCGCGGTGAAGCGTCCGCAGGAAATAGCCCTCCTGCAGAAGGCCTGCGACATTACCAGGGAGGGCTTTCTCCGTACGCTGGCGTTTGTAAAACCGGGCGTGATGGAGTATGAGATCGAAGCGGAGCTCCTGCACGAATTTGTCAGGAGCAGGTCGCGGGGATTTGCCTACCAGCCTATCATTGCCTCGGGTAAGAATGCCTGCGTGCTGCATTATATTCAAAACAACGCGGAGTGCCGCAACGGCGACGTGCTTTTGTTGGATGTGGCGGCGGAATACGCAAACTATAATGCAGACCTTTCTCGTTCTATTCCTGTGGGCGGGCGCTTTACACCCCGTCAGCGCCAGGTGTACGATGCGGTGCTGCGGGTGTTCAGGGCATCGCGCGCGCTGCTGGTGACCGGCAGCTGCTGGGACGAATACCACAACGAGGTAAACAGGATCATGGAGGAGGAGCTGGTCGGGCTCGGCCTGCTGACGCGGAAAGAGATAGCGGATCAGAACCCGGAATCGCCTGCTTTCAGGAAATATTTCCCGCATGGGAATTCCCACTTCCTGGGCCTGGATGTACACGATGTCGGAAATAAATACCGGCGCTTTGAGCCGGGAATGCTTTTCACCTGTGAGCCGGGGATCTATATCCGGGAGGAGGGACTGGGAATCCGCCTGGAAAACAATATCCTCATCACGGAAGACGGCAACGTGGACCTGATGGCGCATATCCCGATCGAGGCGGAGGAAATAGAAGATTTAATGAACAGCTGAGCGGAAAGAAGGTAGGGTGCAGGCCCTGCAGCCATATCAGCCCGGGGTATTTCACCCGATCCCGGGAAACCATTAGAAAATAAATACATGGATGACAAGGAAATGAAACGGCCGGTATACGCGGCATTGTGGGAAGTGCTGGCTGACAACCTGACCTCAGCCGAGTGTGAATGGCTGAAAGAAAGCAGCGTATTGCCTGCGCTTGAACTGATGACGGCCTTTGTGGCAGTGCCCCGCTATATCGCGCGGCGGGAGGTGAACCTGGATGCCCGGGCCCAGCTGGAGCTGCAGGAGACGCAGCAGGGCTTTTCCGTCTTCGACTGGGACCTCATCCGGCTGAGCCGTGTCTGGCTGCTGGGACAGCTGGATGCTTCCAGCCGTGCAGATTTTGTGCATCACCTGGAGACGTTGTTCGATACCGCCGAAATGAACGAGCTGGTGGCGCTGTATTCGGCCCTGCCGGTACTGCCGTATCCCGAACAGTGGCTTTTTCGCGCGACGGAAGCGGTCAGGTCGAACATGGGGGTAGTGTTCGATGCCATTGCGCTCCGCAATCCTTACCCTTCGGCCAATTTTAACGAGCAGGCCTGGAACCAGCTGGTGCTGAAGGCCATTTTTAACGACAAGCCGATTCATCTCGTGTACGGTCTGGATGAGCGGGTCAACGAAAAGCTGGCCAGGACACTTTCCGATTTCGCCCACGAACGCTGGGCCGCCGGTCGCCAGGTACCTCCGCAGGTGTGGCGGCTGGTGGTGCCGTTTATGGATGCCGGTTTCTTACAGGACATGGAGCACCTGTTCCATTCCGATCGCGCGCAGGATGGGGAGGCGGCAGCGCTGGCCTGCTACCATTCCGGCTACGAACCGGCAAAAGCGCTTGCCGACAGGTTTACCGTTCTGCAAAACCGTATACAGAATGGAGAGCTGACCTGGACAAACCTGGAATTTTTAGATCCTACTATCTGAGTCATGTGTCAAAATCATCCCATACAACAAAATCCCTCCCACCACGAAGCAAGTGGCGGAAGCCCTGAAAATACTGCGCACCACCGGGATATCAACTGGTCCGACTACCGTGAGCTGATCCGGGGAATGCGTTTCTTTGATCCACACATACATATGGTGTCCCGTACGACGGACGATTACCAGGCGATGGCCGACGCAGGAATCGTGGCGATCATCGAGCCGGCGTTCTGGGTAGGGCAGCCGCGGACCGGCCTGTCGACGTTCAAGGATTATTACAGCAGCCTGGTGGGCTGGGAGCGCTTCCGGTCGTCTCAGTTCGGCATCAGGCACTACTGTACCATGGGGCTCAATTCCCGGGAGGCCAATAACGAGCCGCTGGCGGAGCAGGTCATGGAGATCCTTCCCCTCTATATTTACAAGGAAGGAGTTGTGGGTATCGGGGAGATCGGTTTTGACGACCAGACTCCTGCGGAGGAGAAATATTTTCGCCTTCAGCTCGAGCTGGCCAAAAAAGCCGCGCTGCCCGTCCAGATCCATACGCCCCACCGTGACAAAAAATCGGGGACAGAACGGAGCATGGCCATTTCGCTGGAGCATGGCCTGGATCCCTCCTGGGTGGTGGTGGACCACAACAACGAGGAAACCGTCAAAAGCGTCCTTGACCAGGGCTTCTGGGCGGCGTTTACCATTTACCCGTTTACCAAAATGGGGAACGAGCGAATGGTGAAAATCGTTGAGCAATACGGAGCGGAACGGATCATGATCAACTCGGCGGCGGACTGGGGGATTTCCGATCCGCTGGCGGTGCCCAAAACGGCGGCCCTGATGAAAATGCGGGGGATCGACGAGGAAACGATCCGCAAGGTAAGCTATCAGAACGCTATAGACGCTTTTGCGCTCAGCGGCCAGATTGATCCGGCTGATTTTACCGGCCGGACGGTGATAGACCAGAACCAGAAGTTTCACGGGAATTCCGTACTTCGCGGAGGACAGCGACCGAGGATCTCCAAAGATTCACTGTTGATTTCCTGATCTTGTCCGAGGTCCGGCGCCTGTCGGGGCCGGACCGGTTTTTAAATGACAACCTGGTTGAATACGTCAAAGTTAAAATCCTATCTCCAGCTTACCAGGCCGGCCAACCTGATCACAGCCGTGGCGGACATCCTGGCCGGGATGGTCATCGCGCAGTTCCTGTTTTCGGAATATGCGCCTTATTGGCTGGTGCTGTCCACGCTCGGGCTGTATGGCGGAGGAGTGGTGCTGAACGACGTTTTTGATGCCCGCCTGGATGCGGTGGAGCGCCCGGAGCGGCCGATCCCGGGCGGGAGGGTTCCGTTCAGGTCTGCAGCTATTTTCGGGGCTGTATTGCTGATATCGGGCGTGGTTTTTGCTGCCTTATTGAGCTCGTTGAGCGGCCGGATAGCCCTGGTCGTTGCCCTGCTGACGCTGGTGTACAACCGGTGGGCAAAGCATTCCGTTGTGGCGGGACCGCTGGTGATGGGGCTTTGCAGGGGAGGGAACCTCCTGCTGGGAATGAGCGTGGTTCCGTTGTCGCTGCACAGCTGGTGGCCTTTGTCACTGATCCCCGTCACCTATATTTCAGCCATCACGCTGGTGAGCCAGGGAGAGGTGCATGGCGGCAACCGGAAAAGTCTTTACCTGGCGGCAGTCTTATACGGGCTGGTGCATGCGGCGCAGCTCGCGGTGGCATTTGACCAGGGGAACGGCTGGATTGCGCTGCCATTCGTGCTGGCACATGCCTGGATGATCGGGATCCCGCTTTGGAAGGCGGTGGAAAACCCCGTCGGTCCGCTCATCGGGAAGGCAGTAAAGGCAGGTGTGATATCGCTTATTGTCATGAATGCGGCCTGGTGCGTGGCATTCGGATACTGGCCTGTAGCCATCCTGGTCGTATTGCTGCTGCCCTTGTCGATTTTTCTGGGAAAGCTTTTTGCCGTCACCTAGCGGGCTTTCCCCGGTCCGGCAGGGAGCCGGCATTAACTTCTAAATGATTATGCAGATTGTAAAGCAAACTTTTCAGGTAGAATACCAGTATTCCGTTTTTTTTACCGATCACCTGTTTTCGAAGGATAACGGTATGCTGGCGACATTTTTCAGGGAATCT
>JBEBSO010000362.1:0-4477 GCA_040394275.1 Telluribacter sp. | reverse complement strand
ATAGGCCGACGCCTATCCCGTAGTCTGTAATCCCCTCAGGAAATTCTTACGATCTTGCAAAGGACTGGTTTTCAGCCTGCGTTTGAAAACCCTGTAAAAGTTGGAAACGTCCCCGAAACCACTCTCGAAGGCTATGCAGGCCATTGACTGATCCGTCGACAGGAGCTGCTGCACGGCAAAATGGATCCGGTAGTCGGTTACGGTTTCGATGAAAGTCTTGCCGGTAGACTTCCTGAAATACCTGCAGAAGGCATTGACAGACATGCTGGCAGCGGCCGCCACCTCGCTCAACACCATTTCGTTCCGGAAATTGTCTACGATATAACCCAGAGATATATTCAGGCGGTCCCTGTCGCCCGGGTGCTGCTTCGCCAGGATACCGTCATGGTCCAGCAGCGTGTATTCCTTTGAATGCGCCAGGGTTTCCAGGATACCGAGCAGCCGCAGCATTTTCCTGAATGCATTTTCCTCCCGGCTCAAAGCGTTGATGGCCGGCGTCACAATCGCCGCGACATGAGCGGGAAACCGGATTCCGCATGCGCTTCGCTTCATCAGGCCGGCGATGGTATCCAGCTCCGGCTTATCAAAGAATTCCGCACCCAGGAAATCCCTTTCGAATTGTACGACCACCGAATGCGAATTGAGCGCCCCCGGCACTACATCACCGGATTTCCAGCAATGCGGCAGCCCCGGGCCCAGGAACACCAGGTCGCCGGGTCCATAGTCAGCCATGTGCTTGCCCACGAAGCGCGTGCCTTTCCCCTTTACGATCCATGTGAGCTCGTATTCGGGATGGAAGTGGTACGGTGCCGTAAACCTTTCCAACGCAAAAACATTCACCAGGAACGAGGTCCGGATGTCCGGGGTGATTGCCTCCAACTGCGCCCTTAACATGGCCTATATTGCCGTATAATTATATAAAAAAGTGAATTTAGATAAAATAATCCACAAAATGGTCATTTTTGGCCTGGCAGAAAACCCGGGAAGCCCTGAAATTTGCAGGCATACCAATTGTACTTAACCGGCAAAACCATGGAAACAACCTCCGCCGCTCCGGACCTGACCGGGTTCAGAAACCTGTCCGATGAGGAAATCGATTCGTTCAGAACCAACGGGCATGTGCTGATCCCGGGTGTCCTGGACAGCCACGAGATCGCCCGCTACCGGGAAATCATCAACCATGCCGCGATGACGTTCAATACGGAGAAACGTAAGCTGGAAGACCGGGATACTTACGGGAAAGCCTTCCTGCAGATCATGAACCTGTGGGAGGTGGATCCGCAGGTGAGGAGCTTTACGCTGGCTTCCCGTTTCGGCAAAATCGCCGCCGACCTCCTGGGAGTCGATAAGGTCAGGCTTTACCACGACCAGGCCCTGTACAAAGAGCCCGGCGGGGGATTCACGCCCTGGCACCAGGACCAGTACTACTGGCCCCTGGATACCACCCGTACGGTTACCATGTGGATGCCCCTGGTCGACATCACCGAAGAGATGGGCATGCTCACCTTTGCATCGGGTTCCCACCGGAACGGGTTCGTGGAAAACGTAGCCATTTCGGATGAGTCGGAAGCAGCCCTTCAGAAATATATCGGCGAGCAGGGCTTCGGGGTATCGCGTGCGAAGAAGATGCGTGCGGGAGATGCTACCTGGCATTACGGGTGGACGCTGCATGCCGCACCCGGGAACCAGACAGCCCATACCATGCGGGAAGTAATGACGATTATTTTCTTTGCCGACGGGGCCCGCGTGACGGAGCCTCAGAACCCGCACCAGGAAGCAGACCGTCAGCGCTGGCTCTGCGGACTGGCCCCCGGCAGCCCGGCAGCATCGGAACTGAACCCGTTGGTATGACCGGCCCCCGGGGTCCCGGAGAAGCTAAAAAGTGACCCGGACGGACAATTGCGGGGCTTTGACAGCAACATTGTACCCGGGCACGACACGCAGGCTGCTTTCCTTTCTCAACGGCTCCCTGCGGCGGCGCAGCTCACGAAGTACTTTTCCCGCCTTTGAAGCATTCCTTCCCCCTCTTACAAAGCCGATCGTGCCCAGCGTGGCTCCGACCGCCAACCCACCCAGCATCAGGATGGCGCCTGTACGAAGCTTTCCTTCATCCAGGACAACATTGGTATTGGCGTCCACGCTTTCGTTGACCAGGACGGATCCCACCCCTATGCTGATGACGCCGGCCGATACCCCTACGATACCCAGGGTAAAACCAGCCCTGGATTTCTTTTTGAAATAGGGGTGCGCCGCCCGCAGCTCATTGGCATCCCATGAATACATAAGCGCCTCAAATTTGTTGGCCGGCGCAGGCGGGTTGTATACCACAGGCTTCGGGCTCTCCCCCGGAACAAAATAGGCCTCATTGCCTGCATCGGCGAACACCTCCTTCTCCCCGTTCCCGTAGACGATCTCGCGGATATTCGATTTCAGGATGACAAATCTGGGACCTTCCGGATCCGACTTCTTCTTATACGAGACGGAGGTAGCGCTTACCTCCTGGATGAAAGCCTCAATCTGCGTATCGTCTTTCAGCGTAATAAGATCCGGGTTCCTGACCTGCCCGGTAAGGGATCCGGCCCAGAGAAAGAAAAAAGCAAAGGGAAGCAGGAACCTGGGCGCCATAGAAAATAATGTTAGATTCATAAAAATACTTCCGGCTTACTGTCCCCACCGGTCAAGGAGCCTGACAAGGACGTCGAAATCTTTCGGGTAAGGCGCCGCTATCCTGACCCCTTCGCCGTTCATGAGAAAGAAGCTGAGCGACCGGGCATGCAGGGCAACCCGCTGTATAACGGGGAGCTCCTCCGTTTCTTTTTTCAGGTTAAACTTTCTTTTCAGCTCAGACAGATAGATCGGTGCACCGCCGTATTGGGGATCACAGACAATCGGGGCTTTCAGGCACGACAGGTGCACACGGATCTGGTGCATACGGCCCGTAACAGGGATGCATTCCACCAGGGTATGATTGCGGTAGCATTTGAGGGTATTGAAAATCGTTTCCGCAGGCTTCCCGTTAACGCGGTCAATTTTAACGGCGGTTCCGTTCTTCAAGGGAAGTATCGGCAGGAAAACGGAGATCGAATCCAGGCTATGGACCCCGTTGCTCACCGCGTGGTATCGCTTCGTCACCTGCCTGTGCTCAAACTGCATGGAAAGATGGCGGTAGGCCGCCGGATTCTTTGCAAAAGCCAGCACGCCCGAAGTCTCCTTATCCAGCCGGTGCGCTGCCTGCAGGTGACCGTTGTAGTCTTTGGCCAGCCTCAGAAGGCTGCCTCCGCGGTCGCGGGTACGCTCGTCGAGCGTGGCCAGGTGAGGAGGCTTATTGACCAGCAGGAAATCGTCATCCTCGAAAACAATGATATCCTCAAAATTTATCTTCATGCACTATTTTGATATCAGAAAACCAGAGAGCAGGTGCAAAAGACCTGCCTGTTTTTTTCGCATTAAAAAAGGCTGGTTCCGTGAACAGCCTTTCCCAGCAGCGCATCCGCGGCGTTAAAAATGCCGCTCGCCGACCTCCCTTTTTCCCAGCATCACCGCTCCCACCATGGCCACGAGCAACAGGATAGAAGCAAGCTCAAAAGGCAGCAGGTACTCGTTGAACAGCACTTTTCCAAGGCGCTCCACCATTCCCACCTGCGAATCGAAATTCGGAAGATCCACCTTCTCCAGCTCCGTTCTCCGGTATACCCCAAACAAAATAACGAAGATCGTGCCGCCGACGATCATCGCGGCTATCTTGGTCAGGTTGGTCTTCGCCTCTTCGTCCCCTTTCCGCATATTGAGAAACATGATGACGAACAGGAACAGCACCATGATCGCCCCCGCATACACGATAATATTGACTGCGGCCAGGAATTGCGCGTTCAGCAGGATGTAATGACCGGACAGGCAAAAAAAAGTAAGTATGAGGTAAAGGACGCTATGAATGGGATTTCTCGACAACACCACCATCAGCGCGCTGAGGATCGTGAGGAAAGCAAGAAAGTAAAATAACGAAACGGTAGGATTTTCGATCCAGAATTGCATGTGGTTATCTTTTTTTGATTTCTATAATCATAATTATTCCCCTGTCCGGCTCAGGGAACGGCCCTGGGCTCCACCGGTACGGCCTGTCCCGAAGCCTTTCTTTTGTCGAGCGACAACGCTTCTTCCTTGGTCCAGGCCTCCCGGGTATACCGGTTGTTCATGTCTTCCACCAGCATATCCGTTCCCCAGATCACCTGGTCGCGGTCGCTGAAGACCGGCACAAACTCATCGTGCCTGAGGTAAATGGCCTGCTTCGGGCAAGCCTCTTCGCACAGGCCGCAAAAAATGCAGCGCAACATATTGATCTCGTAGACCGCTGCATATTTTTCCTCCCTGTAGAGGTGCTCTTCTCCCTTTTGCCTTTCCTCCGCGATCATCGAAATCGCTTCGGCAGGACAGGCCACCGCACATAGACCACAGGCGGTACAACGTTCCCGTCCTTCCT
>JBEBSO010000361.1:0-4505 GCA_040394275.1 Telluribacter sp. | reverse complement strand
TCTGGTATACCTGGTTAAAATAGCTGGTGGTCAGGAATTTCCGGAGATTATAGGCATCCACCAGGTAAAAATGATAGGCGAATATATTGAGCAGCACCGTAAGGAAGGCCACACCGGACACATAAGGAGACAAGAAAGAGCCGCGTATCGGAACCACCACGAAAAAATAGGCCGTGGCCAGCAACAGGAAAGAATAAACCTTGTACCGGCTGGTAATCAATGTCTCAGCTCCGTAGCCGGCTCTCGAATAGACCACGATGGCGGCTGTCCCCAGGATAAACAGGATCATCCCCAGGATCAGCAGGTCGGTCACCCGTGCGTACTCGTACTCATGGCGCTTCCGGATCAAACGGAACACGATCGCCGAGATCATCGAGACCGCCACAAGAAAAAGAACAGTCCCCAGCGCAATGCAGACGTCGCGTTTGCCCTGAAAGGGGAATACTTCCGCGAAAGAGCCGATGAACGCCATGTACCCCTTTACAAAAGAAATAAACGAGGCCTTGGCATCGGGATTATAGGCCGGCTGCTGGTACCCGTCAAAATAAAGATAGAAAACCAGGCCGCTGAATGCGAGCCATCCCGCGAATCTGCGGTATTTGCCGCGCAGCAGGAGCAGAAGCGCAATAACCGGGAGCACAAGCAGGCCGTTACCGCTGGAGAAAGCAGCCAGCGCCGCCGCTGCCATACCCAATACAAAATATCCCCATTTCCCGCGGATCGACCAGTACATGGCCAGCACGGCCAACGTAACGATGCCGAAATTCTGGACCGCCGCCATCCCCCAATACATGTTCTCCCAATGGGCCAGCGTGGGCCAGAGGAAGGCAAGGGGGACCAGGGTATACAGCGGCTTTTTATTTTTGTGCAGAACGAGCGCCCAGAGCAGCAAAAGGCTGACAAACAGCACATTCCCGTAAAACATAAGCCTTTTGTAATTCAGCTGCCCGAAAACCGCATAATCGGCCCAGGCAAAAAGCCGGGTAAGGAGGATGCGGTGCTCGTTGTGCTGGCTGCTCAGCGCCGCCCATTTATCCCCGAACGACTGTCCCTCAAGAAAATCCAGCAGGAACCGTTTGAGCGCGTGATCGTCCCATTTGGGAATATTGACCGCGTAATAATCCCATACCCGAAAATAGACTGCTACCGGAAGAATGACCGCAAAAATGGTAAGTACGGTCAGCGTCCTGTCTCTCTTCATGACTTCACCAGAAGGTTATGCATCTCGGCCGCGATGTTGTCGGGATCCAGCCCCGAAATGCGCTGGTGATAGGACTGGCTTCCGTAGAGGCCATTGGGATATCCCTGCGCCCTGAGGCTTTTGAACGAACCGACCCGGATGCCTTTTTCCAGAAGCTGCACGGAAAGCTGCTGAGCGAGCCCGCCTGTGCTGATGTGCTCTTCCACCACCAGGATGGCGGCGCTGTCCGAAAATATTTTCCATACTTCGGGAGAAATCTCCAGGGGGAAAGTCAGGGCCGACAACAGGTTGACGGGCTGACTGACTTTTTTTAACGCTTCGATGGCATTGTTGGCCATGGGCCCCAGCGTCACGACCGTCAGTGCAGCACCCGCTCCGGCCCGGAGCACTTTAAAAGAACCCGACAGAAAAGCATTTTCCGGCGTCAGCTTTCCGGCGCCCAGCCGCAGGTAGGCGGGACCGGCTTCACGCACGATCCCGGCGACCACTCCCTCTACTTCATCCGAAAATGCCGGCACCCAGGCTTTCACATGCTGAAGCCCGCTGAGACAGGCGAGGTCCTCCAGGCAATGGTGGGAGCTTCCCATGATCCCGTAGCCGTAGCCGCCGCCGTTGCCGGCCAGAAACACCGGGAGACGATGAAAGCCGACGTCATTGCGAAACTGCTCGAGACAGCGGTATACTATGAACGGGGCGATGCTGTAACAGAAGACCTTGTATCCTTTGTAGGCCAGGCCCGCCGCCACGCTTACCATGTTCTGCTCGGCCACCCCGGCATTTATAAACCGGCTGCCCAGGCCCTGCCTGACATTTTCCAGGGCGTTGTAGCCGAGATCGCCGGTTATAAATACGATCGAATCGTCCGCAAGCGCGAGGTCCAGTACTGCCTGTGAAAATTCTTTACGCATAGCTTAATTGTTCATTCCTCTCTTACTGACCAGCTCCCGGATGGCGTCAGCGGTATGGTAGACCCGCTTGCCGGTCCTGATCCGGGTGCGGATAAACTTCGGCCGCTTTTTCGTTTCCTCAAAAATTTTGGAAATGTACTCGCCCAGGAAAGAAATCCCCAGGATCGTCAGTCCCCCGAAAAACACGACCAGGATGATCACCGTGCTCATGCCCCGGGGCGTATCGGGGAAAAAGACAAATTTTGCCAGGATCTGCCAGAAAATACCGAGCACCGACATTCCCGTAAGAAAAAAGCCGGCGTAGCTCATCAGCTCGAGCGGTGCGAAGCTGAAGGAGAAGATGGCCTTCTTTGCCCACCAGATGTTCTTCCGCCAATTGTTGGTGGATACGCCGAACATCCGCTCCGGGCGCACGTAGGGCACTCCGGCCTGCCTGAAGCCCACCCATGCCCGCAGGCCCCTCAGGAACTGCTCCGTCTCGGGAAGCTTCACCAGCTCCCTGACCACCTTCCGGTCGATCAGCGAAAAATCTCCCGCATCTCTCGGTATGGGCACGTAGCTCAGGTTTCTGAACAATTTATAAAACAGCTTATAAAAGAAATGGATGTGCGGCTTCATTTCCCGCTGCACGCGTACGCCGTATACCACGTCGTTGCCTTCCATCCATTTTTTGTAAAACTCCGGGATGATCTCGGGCGGATCCTGCAGGTCGCCGTCCATCAGCACGACGGCGTCGCCGGTGGCGATTTCCATGCCGCTTAGAAAGGCGGACTGAGAACCGAAATTACGGGAATGGCTGATTCCTACCACGTTTACATCGCGCTCACAGAGGGCGTCGATGACCTCTTCCTGGTTATCGGGGGAATTGTCGTTTACAAATATGATCTCGTAGCGGACCTTCAGGTCATTAAACATCCGGACCAGCCTTTCATACATATACGGGATCGCCTGTGCATCCTTATAGCAGGCAATAATGGCGGTAATGACCGGATTGAGCGCAGGGTTTTCAAAAGCCGGAACCACCTTTTCCTCGTAAGCGGCGCTTTCCTGCCAGTCGCGGTATTTTTTCAGGCCTTCCTCCAGGGAAGTGGCCGCCGTCCAGCCGAAGTCCTGCTGCATCGCCGACGGGTCGCCGTACCAATCGGCCAGGTCCCAGCGGCGGTTTCCCATGCTTCCCCATACGGGCTTCTCGCCGACGCCGAAAATCGCAGTGGAAAGGTCAACAAGGTCTCCGATGGTGGTCTTCCGGCCCGTCGCCACGTTGTAAGACCTGCCTGCCGTGGTCGCGCCGACACCGAGTGCGGCCACCACGAATGCCTCCACACAGTCTTCGATAAAAACAAAATCACGGCTGATGTCCGGCGATACCAGCTGAGGCAGGCGGCCCTGCCTTGCTTTTTCAACCAGCCGCGGGATCAGCCGGTCGGGCTCTTCCCAGTAGCCGTAAATGGAATACAGCCTGAGATTCAGGGTTTTCAGACCGTGTACCCGGGCATAAAATTCCAGGAGATAGGCGGCCGACACCTTCGACACCGCATAGTGGCTGTTGGGCTCCACCCGGTCGGTTTCCTTCGGGGAGGTACAATTGAACCCGTACTCCGAGCTGCTTCCCGCATGGATGTAAACGGCGTCCTTCCCGCATTGCTCCAGGATGTTGGCCGTACCGATCAGGTTGGTCTCGTAAGTCAGGTTGATATTGGCCTGCTTGCTGTAGGCCCCGTAGGCGGCGAGGTTAAAAACCGTACCGGGACGATACCGCTCAAACACCTCCCGGACGGAGCTCGGCGAGACAATGTCACAATGCACAATATTTTCAAAAGGCACATTCAGCAGCTTCAGGCGCCAGGCCTTGGTCGCATCGTGCGTGAGTGCGTAACAATCCTTACGTACCTTAAAAATTTCATTAAACAGGTTGGCTCCGATGAATCCACTCGCACCGAAAACAAAGACAGGTCCTTTAAGTTGTGCTATTTTATCGGGGTAGCGTGTTAGGTGCTCAGACATTCGCCAGTTGATTTAAATATTTTTCGGTCACCTCCTGCACAGCCAGCTCATATTGGGCCGGGCTCATCGGCAGGTAATGCCATTCCATCCTGTTTTCCATGTAGCTCACTCCCTTGCCCTTTACCGTATGGGCAATGATCGCTTTCGGCACGCCGTTGCGCCTGTCCTTCAGCTGCCGGATGGCATGGTCTATGTCATGGATGTTGTGCCCGTCAACCTCCTGCACTTCAAACCCGATGGCGGCCCATTTGGCCGGCGAGGCCGTGTCCCCGAGCACATTTTGCGTATAGTCAAAGCCCTGCAGGCCGTTTTTATCGATGACGACCAGGAGGTTGTCGAGCTCGTTGGCCAGGGCGTAATGCGCTGCCTCCCAGGTGGTTCCCTCGTTGGTT
>JBEBSO010000360.1:0-4512 GCA_040394275.1 Telluribacter sp. | reverse complement strand
TCGTCGGCGCCTGGGTAGGCGGGGACGACGGGAGCTTGCACTTCAGGACATCGAAAACCGGTGAAGGCTCCAAAACGGCCTTGCCGATTGTGGGCCGCTTCCTCGAAAAAGTGTTCCGGGACAAGTCGACCGGCATCGAACCCGGGCCTTTTCCAAAGCCAACTTTTGCCATCGGCAAAACCTACCAGTGTATGGACCCGGTCATGTCCAGCGACTCTCTGGAGGTAGCTGCAGACAGCCTGATCCAAAACGCGGAGCCTGAAGAGTTATTCATCGGGCCGCCGCCCCCGCCGGCACCGTCGGATACGCTGCCCAGAAGAAACTAGCCATGCTGAATCGCCTCTATGACGAGCTGTCTCGCAGGACCTGGCCCGCAGCGCTCTGGACCCTGCTGGTCGTGATCGCCTGCCTGCTGCCGGCGCAGGAAGTACCGCAACCTCCCGTGCTCCCCGGCTTTGACAAGATAGTGCACGCCGGGCTGTTCTTCGCTGGGACCCTGCTGTGGCGGCTCAGGTTTCCCTCGCATACCGTCACGATAGCGCTTGCCGGTGCCGGTCTTGGTATCCTGATCGAGTTCTGGCAGGAATGGCTGAACATGGGCCGGAGCTTCGACTGGTGGGATGCCGTGGCAGACGGCGCGGGCGTAGCCTGCGGCCTGCTGTTCGTCTCCTTCTTTCTCCGCAGGAAAGGGTAGACCTGCGGGTAAGCCGTCTTAATTAAAAATAGCTTTTATCCCGATTGCATGTATTCCTTTCCGCTTCCCGTCTCCCTGCCGCCTGCGGCGATGCTGCTGCTCCTGATGATGTTTTCAGCCCCCGCCGAAAGCCGGGCCCAGGCCGACAACCGGCTGTCCGGAAAGATAGTGGACGCGGAAACACAGGATGCGCTCCCTCTGAGCAGCATACGGATCTTCGCAAAGTCAGACAGCACCTTCAAATCCGGTGGCCTCACCGACGAATCCGGCATTTTTTCGGTCCGGTACCAGCCGGGCAGACTGTATGCGGTGATCGAATTTATGGGGTACGAACCCGTCAGCATCGATCTCCCGGACCGGCAGGGAAGCGCCGACCTGGGGACCATCCGGCTCCGGTCTTCCGCGAAGTCGCTTCAGGAAGTGACCATACAAAATGAAAAAAGCCTGATGGAAATGGCCCTCGACAAGCGTATTTTCCATGTAGGCAAGGACCTTACCAGTGCAGGAGGAAATGCGGCGGATATCCTGAACAACGTGCCTTCCGTCTCCGTAGATGTCGACGGCAACGTCAGCCTGAGGGGAAGCAGCGTACGGATCCTGATCGACGGCAAGCCTTCAGGGCTGGTCAGCTCGAAGGGAGGAAGCGGCCTGCAGCAGCTTCAGGCCGGCATGATCGAGCGGATCGAAGTTATCACCAATCCCTCGGCCAGGTACGAAGCAGAAGGCCTCGGCGGCATCATCAACATCGTTTTAAAAAAAGAGCAGCGCCAGGGCTTCAACGGATCGTTTGATGTGATTACCGGCCTTCCGGCCAACTTCGGGGGCGCGGCCAATCTGAACTACCGGCACAAAGATTTTAATTTTTTTACCAACTATACGCTTTCCTACAGGAACCTGCCCAGCCGCGGCAGCCAGTACCAGGAAGTATACCACCGGGACTCCGTGTTTATCACCCGGCAGACCTCCGAACGAAGCTACAAAGCCATGCATCATAACCTGAGAATGGGCGCCGACTATTTTTTCGACGAAAAGACCATCCTCACCGCCGCCTACACCTGGAGCAACAAAAAAGGAAAGAGATATTCCGACCTGTACTATCATGACGCCAAAATGTCGGAAAGCAGCCTGTACAGCACTACCTACCGCACACAGGATGAAACCGAAACCGAGCCCAACTCGGAATACACGCTGACCTTCAAAAAAGATTTCGGCCGGAAAGGACATACCCTTACCGCGCTGGTGCAGCACCTGGACAACTGGGAAAACTCGGACCAATACTTCGGGCAATCCACCGTCTACGCCGCTCCCCTGACTGGGAACGATCTCCTGCAGCATTCGGTCAATGACGAAGGAGAAAAACAATGGCTCTTCCAGGCAGACTATGTGCGGCCTTTTTCCAAAGAAGCCAAGTTCGAAACCGGTTTCCGGAGCAGCTTCCGCGACATGACCAACAACTACTTCGTCGCCGAACAGGCCGAAGACGGTCAGTGGATCAACCTGCCCGCTTACACCAATGATTTCGTCTACGATGAAAACATACATGCCGTATACGGTATCCTGGGCAACAAGACGCACAGGATTTCCTACCAGGTAGGTCTCCGGGGCGAATGGAGCGAGGTTACCACAACCCTGAAGCAGACACAGGAAGTAAATTACCGCAAATACGTCAACCTGTTTCCGAGTGCGCACCTTGTATACGATCTCCCGGCGCAGAATGCCGTACAGATCAGCTACAGCCGCCGGATCAGGCGGCCAAAATACGGCGACCTGAGCCCGTTCATGACCTTTTCCGACAACCGGAATTATTGGAGCGGCAACCCTGACCTGAACCCGGAGTTCACGAATGCCTTCGAGGCCGGACATATAAAATATTTCACGGCCGGTACCTTTTCGTCGTCTGTATACTACCGGCACACGGACGGGAAGATCATACAGATACGCACGGTCGATTCCAGCGGGTACGCTTTTTCGCGCCCGGAAAACCTGTCAACCGAAGACGCCTACGGCATCGAGCTGGCAGGCAGCTATACCCCCGCCAGGTGGCTCAAGCTGGACGGTTCGGGTAACTTTTACCGGGCAGTGACCGACGGCGCCAACCTCGACGCCTCCTACCGGAGCAGCACCTACAGCTGGACGGCCCGCATCAATGCCCGGCTTAGCCTTCCCAAAAGTACGGAATTACAGGTGAGACAGCTCTTCGACGGCCCGGAACGGCTTCCGCAGGGCAGCAGGAAAAGCCTGTATGTGATGGACCTGGCGTTCAGCAGGGATATCCTGAAAAACAAGGCCACGCTGACGCTTAACGTTTCGGACGTTTTCAACTCGCGGCGGTACCGCACCATCAGCCGCGGCGAAAACTTTTATACCTACAGCCGGTCCCAGGGGAGGGTACGGCAAATCAACCTGATTCTCATGTACAGGCTGAAGCAGCCCAAAACGAACCGGAAGAGCAGCCTGGAAGACTATTGATACATTCCCCTTCCCGCTCCCGGAATTCAGCTGCCCGGATGATACAGGAACCTCGCCGGGCTTCTGAAATACGTAAACGACAACGGGCCTACCGAATGACTCAGGGTTTGACGGCGCCCTCAAAACCCACCCGAACCGCCTGGCCGGAAATCCCCGAATTGTTAAGGCCGGAAGGCTGCAGCGTAACGTTCCGGCATTTAAAATAGATAAACCCGTTGACGCCCGACACCGTAACCGTCCCTGCGCCGGGCCCGGCAGACCATTCGATGACCTCGTTTTTCCGGGAAAGGTCCGTGAAAAACACCTTGACCTTCCTGGCTTTGACATCGGCCGTTTTGTCGGCCTGGTAGGTTCCGCCGGGAGGAGCTTCCGTTCCGAAATCCATATGGAACGCCTTCAGACCGGCCCCCGGCTCTACCGCGATAAACATCCCGGTCTGCAGGTGAAATCCACCCTTGAATGAATATGTCAGATCCGCGGAGGAAACGCCGGCAACCCGGACCTCCCCGAAATCGTACCATCCGTTGGGGCCTGCATACAGGGGCTTTTTCGGATTGGTGTAGCGGTCGTCGCCTGCCGGCGGCACATTCGACCAGGTATCGGCGGCCTGCTGCGCGCTGAGACTCCCGGAAAGGAAGAGCAGCAGTAAAAAGAAGATTTTTTGCATGATGTTACCGGCGGCTTGAAACACCTGCAATTTAGCTGGTTTTCAATACCTCACGATACACCGAAAGCTTTTTTTCTGCCACCGGTACGCACACCGCTACACGGAGGCCGGGACAAGCATGATGCCGCCCCCGGTATGCTTCCGGCGGCTACCTCCACCGCTTGTACTGGTTGATGAGCCCGTTGGTGGAGCTGTCGTGCGACTCCACCGGCCAGTCGTTCTGCAGCTCGGGGTAAATCTGGTTGGCCAGCTGCTTTCCCAGCTCGACTCCCCACTGATCAAAGCTGAAGATATTCCAGATCACTCCCTGCACAAAGATCTTGTGCTCATAAAAGGCGATCAGCGTGCCCAGGGTCCGCGGCGTGATCTTCCTGACCAGGAAGGAATTGGTAGGCCGGTTGCCTTCAAAGATTTTGAACGGCGTAAGAAAATCGGTTTCTTCCGTGCTTTTCCCCGATCTGGCCAGCTCGCTGCGGACTTCCTCCGCTCCTTTCCCGTTCATCAGCGCCTCCGTCTGGGCAAAGAAATTTGACAAAAGCATTTTATGATGCTCTCCGAGCGGGTTGTGGCTCAGGGCCGGCGCAATAAAATCGGCGGGAATCAGCTTGGTCCCCTGGTGGATCAGCTGATAGAAGGCGTGCTGGCCGTTGGTGCCCGGCTCTCCCCAGATCACCGGCCCGGT
>JBEBSO010000359.1:0-4513 GCA_040394275.1 Telluribacter sp. | reverse complement strand
ATTCAATTTGGTCAGGGCGCCCTTCTCCCCTATCTTACGACTGACCGCCAGCGACGGTATCAGCGTGAGAAAATGCACATCAAATTCATGGCCCGTACTGACCTGCTCGATAGACTGGTAATAATCCGACAACCGGAGCCCGGCCCTCAGTCCCCACAGCTCGCCTTTCTGCGAGAAGGTTACAAAACCCGTATACAGCTGATCGTCCACGTTGAATATGTTGCTCAAACGTTTGTCAAACTGGTATTCCTCTGATGGGGTATCGTAGGTATAAAAGACGCTGGAATTGTCATTTTCCCCGAAACGCCCGCGGATCCCCATCTCCATGGTGGATTTCGGGTTAATGGGCCAGGTATAATCCGAATTGAAGAACCAGGCGTTGCGTGTATTGTGCACCACGCTGTACTGGTCGCGGACCAGGCTCGGGGTTTCGCTGAGCTGGTCGATGTCCGAACCGCCATGGGTCGCTCCCACGGTATAGTTGGCGGTAAATGTGATCATGTGCTCCTTCTTATCGAACTTATGCCGGAAATCCACGTTGAAGTTGGCATTGTCGACGTCACGCGTCACACCGGTGATCCTGTCGTATCTGTTGGAGACCGAACCGTCGTACCTGGTGGTCTCGTTCATCAGGCTGCTGTAATTATCGCTGTTGTTCAGGGTGTAGTTTACGCTCGCTTCCAGGGAGCTTTTCTCATCGAAAGCATAGTTGGCGCCCAGCCTTCCGAATAAGTTTTTCCCCTTGTTCTGCCCGTCGCCCTCCTGGTACAGCCCGGTGGGTCTCTCCCCCACGTTGTTGGCTCTTTTCAGCCAGCGGTCCCAGTAGCTGTTGCGGATATCGGCACTGACCGCCGCGCTCAGCCCGAGCTTGCTGGATTTAAAGCCGCCGTTGGCCGCCATACCCTGGTTACCCTGGTTGCCCAGGTTGAGCCGCCCGTTGCCGTTCGTCCCCCTGATTTTTACTCCTTTGGTAATGATATCGATCACGCCGGACGCTCCGTCTCCTTCATACTTGGCGGAAGGCGTTGTGATGACGTCTACGCGCTCGATGAGGTTGGCCGGAAAAGACTGCAGAATAGTGGGCAGGTCGCTCCCGTATTGTGTGGAAGGCTTCCCGTCAATCAGTACGATGACATTTCCTTTACCTCTTACCTGGGGGCTGCCGTTTTCATCAAGCGAAACGGCCGGCAGCTTCTCCAGGATTTCACTGGCGTTGTTGCTCGTGGCCAGGAGATCGGCCCCGATGGTGATCGATTTCTTGTCAATGTCCTCCG
The DNA here is from genome assembly GCA_040394275.1 of Telluribacter sp. Classification (GTDB taxonomy): domain Bacteria; phylum Bacteroidota; class Bacteroidia; order Cytophagales; family Spirosomataceae; genus JBEBSO01. The sequence goes on along the minus strand of JBEBSO010000359.1, from coordinate 3,239 downwards.
TCACCATGCTTCTTTCCCCGCTGATCACCACCTCGTTCAGCCTATGCGCATCAGGCACCAGCGAAATCAGGCCAAGATCCACTGTCTCCTGGCTGGATTCTATCCTGACTCCCGGCAGAAACAGTGTCTCGAACCCCATATTGCTCACCCGCACGATATAACTGCCCGGCTTGGGACCGGCAATCACGAAAAGACCGTTCTCATCCGCGATCACCCCGCCTACCAGGCTGGAATCACTGCTATTCAGCAGCGCCACCGTAGCAAAGCCTGCCGCCGTGTTGTTCGGCGCCTCCACGATTTTCCCGATGACACGGTCGGTGACAAGCGCGGCCGGCAGCGCAGGAGCAATAGCCATGCTCTCGGGAAGAGCCGGAAAAAAGAGAATACTGGTTACGAATGTAAGGAGCCGATTTTTTTTCACGTTACCTGATTTTATTTCGCAGCAGGCCTGTCGCCTGCAGGTACTGCATACAAATTTGCAATTCTACTTCCTATAAAGCAAACAAAACAGAACCATTATCGCCGATCGGCGATAAAAAATAAACCAAAGCTGATTTTTTACTTTATAATATTGTTTAGATGGGGATGGACGGGAAAAGTTTAATACCGGCCGAAAAAATTACCTGCCTGCCGGATGGCAACACCCGGTCCGCCCCGGCTACATACAAAAAGAGGCTGCACTTTTCGTGGCAGCCTCCCCGGACTCAGTCCCTTTTGAAACCGTCAAACCCGCGGTGACTGGATTCCTCGTAAAGTCTCTCCCTGGAGAAAGCCTTGAAATACGCATAGGTGATCCGGAGGCCTTCCTCCCGGCTTACCCGGGGCTCCCAGTTCAGGATTTCCCGGGCTTTTGTAATGTCCGGCCGCCGCTGCTTGGGATCATCCTGCGGGAGCGGCTTATAGATAATTTTCTGATCCGTGCCGGTGAGCTTAATGATCTCCTCGGCAAATTCCCTGATGGTGATCTCGGAAGGATTGCCGATGTTGACAGGCTCGGCGTAATCGCTCATCAGAAGCCGGTAAATCCCCTCCACCAGGTCGTCGACATAGCAGAATGACCGGGTCTGAGAGCCGTCGCCGAAAATCGTGAGGTCCTCGCCGCGCAGTGCCTGGCCTATGAAGGCGGGAAGCACCCGGCCGTCGTTTAGCCGCATCCTGGGGCCATAAGTATTGAAAATGCGCACGATCCTCGTTTCCAGCCCGTGGTATCGGTGATACGCCATCGTGATCGCTTCCTGGTATCTTTTTGCCTCGTCGTAACAGCCCCTGGGCCCGATCGGGTTCACATGTCCCCAGTACTCTTCGGTCTGCGGATGCACGAGGGGATCGCCGTATACCTCCGAAGTAGACGCGATGATGAACCGGGCCTTTTTCACCCTGGCCAACCCGAGCAGGTTATGGGTACCCATGGCCCCTACTTTCAGGGTTTGAATCGGGATTTTCAGGTAATCGATGGGACTGGCCGGCGAAGCGAAATGCAGGATATAATCGAGATCGCCCGGCACATGGACAAACTTGGTCACGTCGTGGTGATAAAACTCAAAATGCGGGTGGGGCATCAGGTGCTCGATGTTTCGCAGATCACCCGTTATCAGGTTGTCCATAGCGACCACTTTATAGCCGTCGCCGATAAACCGGTCACAGAGGTGTGATCCCAGGAACCCGGCCGCACCGGTAATAAGAACTCTCTTCATATGCTGTCAGGTAAATATTTTCGGTTAATTATCAATTTGTACATCAGCTCACCACGCTCTCCCTCCCGATGCTGTAGTAGGTATACCCCAGCTCCCGCATGTGGTCAAGTTCATACAGGTTGCGCCCGTCAAAGATGACCTTGTTTTTCAGCAAGGCAGTGACTTTGTCGAAATCAGGTGTCCGGAATTGCGGCCATTCCGTAAATATCATCAGCGCATCGGCATCGTCCAGCGCGGCATACGCCGTATGACAGAAAGTCACCTCCGGCAGCACCTGCTTCACATTGCCCATCGCTTCCGGATCGTACGCAGTGACCGCCGCTCCCGCCGCCAGCAGGGCCCGGATGTTTTCAATCGCGGGGGCCTCCCGGATGTCGTCGGTATAAGGTTTAAACGCCAGTCCCCACACCGCTATCGTCCTGCCTTTGAGATCGCCGCCAAAATAGTCATTTATCACCGGCAGGAGCCGCTTCTTCTGGTCTTCGTTGACCGACATCACCGACTCCAGGATCCGGAAGTCGTACCCGTAGTCACGGGAAGTTTTCGCCAGCGCCTGCACGTCCTTGGGAAAACAGCTTCCGCCGTACCCGATGCCGGCAAAAAGGAAACGCTTCCCGATGCGGCTGTCCGTCCCGATGCCCCTTCTTACGTCGTCCACATTCGCCCCGACTTTCTCGCAGAGATTGGCGATCTCGTTCATGAAGGTGATTTTCATCGCCAGGAACGAATTGGCCGCATACTTGGTCATTTCGGCCGACCTTTCATCCATAAAAATTACCGGGTTTCCCTGGCGCACAAGCGGCGCATAGAGCTTCTCCATCACTTTCTTGGCTTTTGGGGAGCCGGTGCCCACCACCACGCGATCGGGCTTCATAAAGTCCTCGACCGCCACCCCTTCCCGCAGGAATTCCGGGTTGGACACGACATCAAATTCCGTCCCGGCATTTTTTGCAATGGCGGCTCTCACCTTTTCGGCCGTGCCGACCGGCACCGTGCTCTTGTCGATCACGACCACGTAGCCTGCCAGAAGCGGCCCCAGGTCATCGGCCACTTTCAGGATATACTTCAGGTCCGCCGAGCCGTCCTCACCCGGGGGAGTCGGCAGCGCCAGGAAGATGACCTGCGCATCCCTGATGCCTTCCGCCAGGTCAGTCGTGAACTTCAGGCGCCCTTCGTTGGTATTCCGTTCGAAAAGGACATCCAGTCCCGGCTCATATATAGGGATCTCCCCTTTCTGCAACTTTTCGACTTTCCGGCTGTCAATATCTATGCAGGTTACCTGGTTGCCTGTTTCGGAAAAACAGGTACCTGTCACCAATCCTACATAACCGGTCCCAACTACTGCTATTTTCATGTGTTTATTTTTAGTTTGAATTTTTAAGGTCAGATGGAATGCGCCGGACCCATCCTAACTTTCGGGGCGGCGGGCCGCTTTGCATGCGCATTCGCTCGGGGTCATTTCATAATTTTTCCTATAAATGATAAAATTATTCGGCCCGGAAATATTAAATTGTCTTTTCAGGAAATCATCCGGGTTCAAAATCG
>JBEBSO010000358.1:0-4542 GCA_040394275.1 Telluribacter sp. | reverse complement strand
CGACCTGCGTACCGTAATGCGCCAGATCAGCCGCTGGTATGATGTGGAGGTGGTATATAACGGCCGCATTCCTCAGGAGACATTCAGCGGGCGTATGCGGCGGGATGTCAGCCTGGCTACCGTACTCAATCTATTGAAGGCCTCGGAAATCAGCTTTCATATTGACGGAAATAAACTGATTATCGAATAAATAAACTGAAACGTAAACAACCAAAATGATGAAGACATGAAGACACCCTGACCGGAACGGCAAGACAAGATATAAAGCAGGGAAATGCTAGTACCACTCCCCTGCGATTTCAGATACTGCCCCTTTGTTAATCCAAGTTCTAAAACCGGATAGTACAATATCCTAACCCCCGCAAAATTAATGATAAACAATGTAACTTCTGCATTGGGCTGGAAAAAACTGCCCGATAAATTGTCCCGGGTGTTTCGCATTGCCGGGGCGGCTGCACTGTTGGTTCTCATGACCGGCCTGCAGCTGAACGCGACGTCGCTGCAGCAAACCATCACGGTACGGGTAGACCGGCAGCCGCTTACCCGTGTATTCGAAATCATCGAGTCGCAGACGGGTTACCAGGTAATGTACAACGACCGATTCGTCAGATCGGCCAGGCCTGTAACCATCGTGGCGGAGAATATGCCGCTGGAGGACTTTCTGAAGGCGATTTTAATGCCCGAATCGCTCACCTATCATATCGTCGAGAAAACGGTGCTCCTCCGTAGGCTGGAAAAGCCGGTCCCGGAAAAAGCGCAGGTGGCAGCGCCTGTGATACAGGAAAAAGTGGTGACGGGTAAAGTGACCGACGAAACGGGAGCCCCGCTTGCGGGTGTAACGGTGACGGTGGCAGGGACCACGACAGGGGTGATCACCGGTGTTCAGGGAGAGTATCGTATACAGCTACCGTCCGCACACAATACGCTGTGGTTTTCAATGATCGGCTTCGAGCCCGCGGAGCAGGCCGTCGAAAACCTGAGTGTGCTTAATATTACACTCAGGCCCTCCGTGAGCGCCCTGGAGGAAATTGTCGTGGTGGGATATGGAACCCAGAAGAAAGTGAACCTTACCGGTGCAGTCGATGTGGTAGCCGGGAAAGAGCTGGCCAACAGGTCTTCCGCCAACATCGGCTCCCTGCTGCAGGGCGCGTCTCCCAACCTGAATATTTTCGTGCCGTCTGCCGGCGGAGAGCCCGGCGCATCTCCCAGCTGGAATATCCGGGGCGTCGGCTCTCTGTCCGGCGGCGGTCCGCTTATCCTGGTGGACGGAGTGGAGATGAACGTAAATAATCTTGAACCCGAATCCGTCGAAAGCATATCGATCCTGAAAGACGCCGCTGCATCAGCCATTTACGGTTCCCGCGCACCCTTCGGCGTGGTGCTGATCACTACGAAAAAAGGGAGCTCCCAAAAAGGAGTATCGGTGAATTATACCAATAATTTTGCGTTTTCCGCCCCGATAAACCTTCCCAAAATGCATAATGCACTGATGTTTGCCACGGCTTTCAACCAGATGCACGCCAATTCCGGGCAGGCTCCCAAGTTCCCGGAGAGCCAGATGGACCGCATCAGGGGCTACATGAACGGGACCTATACGCCCGAGTACGATACTATCAACCCGCCCAACAGCCTGTGGAGAGGGCGGCATGAGGGCAATGCCAATTATGACTATATCGATTTGATTTACAAAGACTTTTCGGTAAGCCAGAAACACAACCTCAGCCTGAGCGGCGGCGATCAGAAAACACAATATTATATATCGGCCGGGCTGTTCGACCAGGGAAGTTCATATAACTGGATCGATGAGTTTTACCGCAGGTATAATATACTCGCAAATTTCACCTCGACTCCCACAAAATGGCTGAGCATCAACCTGAATACCAAATTTGCGAATTCCGCCGCGCGGCATCCGACCGGTTCGAGCGGGCTGACGAAAACCGAAATGATCTACGGCATCCAGACTTTTCCGCCCCTGACGCCCATGTATCATGTGAAGGGACATATCATTCACCCGGACATCAACCAGATGATGAGGGGCGGCCGGGAGAACATGATAAACAATGATCTCTGGACAACGCTCGGGGTGGAGCTGGAGCCCGTCGAAAAATGGAAAACCAGGGTGCTCTACAATTACAACTATAATACCGGGAAATACACCAAGCACGACAAGCAGGTTTTCTTCGAGGTGCCGAACGGTTCTTTCGGGAACATCGGCTCGCCGCAGAGCGGGTTCACCCAGGATTGGAGCGCAGACAATTACTATGCTTTTTCGGCAACCACAAGCTATGAGAAGGCGTTCGGCGGGCATAACGCCAGGCTGATGACGGGGTTTGAACAGGAGCTGAAGAAATACAGCAGCCTGTTCGGCAACAGGCGTGAGCTGATTTCGGAAATCGTCCCCTCCATCAGCACGGCGACCGGGGCCTCGCTGGTGGACGACGGGATGGGCCATTGGTCAACCCAGGCGGTTTTCGGACGATTCAACTACGATTACCGCGGGACATATCTCTTCGAGGTAAATGCAAGGTATAACGGTTCCTCCCGTTTTGCCGGCGGGAAGCGCTGGGCCTTGTTCCCCTCGTTTTCGGCAGGCTATAACCTTGCGAACGAATCGTTCTGGGAGCCGCTGGCCAACCACGTCAACAACCTGAAGCTGCGGGCCTCGTACGGGGCGCTGGGAAACCAGAACGTGCCCAATTACCTGTACCTGTCCAACGTGCCCATTGGTTATAACCTGGAATGGGTCCTCGGCGATATGCGCCCCAAGTATGCCATGACCCCGAACATCATCAGCGCCAACCTCACCTGGGAAGAGATCACGACGACCAACCTGGGTATCGATGTGTCTTTTCTGAAGCACCGGCTGTCGGTAGTTGCGGATTGGTACCACCGGAAGACGGATAAAATGTTCGGGCCGGCGGGTTTGCTCCCGGCAGCCCTGGGTACAAGCGCGCCCCAGGAAAACAATGCCTCGATGTCTGCCAAAGGCTGGGAGCTGTCCGTATCCTGGAAAGACCAGCTGGCCAACGGCCTCGCCTATGAAGTCCGGGGTACGCTGTCCGACAGCAGGTCTGTCATCACCCGGTACCTGAATGAGCTCGGGTTGATCGATTCGTACTATCCCGGTAAGGTATACGGGGAGATCTGGGGCTACGAAACCGACGGGCTGATCCAGCAGGCCGGGGAACAGATGCCGGACCAGTCGCGCCTCTACAACAGCTGGGGGCCGGGCGATATCAAATACAAAGACCTGGACGGCGACAATGTCATCGATTTCGGCAACAGGACCCTTGACAACCACGGCGACCTCAGGATCATAGGGAACAGCCAGCCCAGGTACACCTTCGGGTTGCTGTCCAATGCGGCCTGGAAGGGTTTTGACATGAACATGTTCTGGCAGGGAGTCGGCAAAAGAAACATTTTCCCCGGCTGGAGCCCGGCGTACTGGGGATTCCTCAGCAGGGACTGGGCCTTTTATGAAGGCCATGAAAACTACTGGCGACCGGCGGATGAGACCAATATTCTCGGGCCCAATACCAATGCTTTTTACCCGAAGCCCTACAATTCCGAAGAAACGGACAAGAACATGCATACGCAGACACGGTTTTTGGAAAACGCGGCCTACCTGCGGTTAAAGAACCTGCAGATCGGGTATTCGCTGCCGTCCGGCTTCGTAAAGCGGCTGGCCATGCAGAAGCTCAGGATTTATTTCTCGGGGGAAAACCTGCTCACCTTTACAAAATTCACGAAGCTCCTGGACCCGGAAACCGCTTTTAATACCGCTTCCGGATACGGTGTAGGGATGACCTACCCGCTATCGAAAAGCTATTCCTTCGGACTGAATGTAACCTTCTAAACCAGATGTTATGAAAAAGAAAATACATATAGCCGTCCTGGTCTTCCTGTCTTTTTTCTACGCGGGATGCGATAAGAATTACCTGGACAGGCCGCCCCTGGATGAAATTTCTTCCGAGGTTTTCTTCAGAACGACTACCGAGCTGGAACTGTACATCAACCAGTTTTACCGTCCGGGGATCCTGGAATACGGCGGAAGCGGCGGCCTGAACTACAGCAAGCTCATCTTCGAGGCCGATTTGAACAGCGACAACTACATCGGCATCGGGATCAACCCGACCCTGCACGGGACGCGCGTCGTGCCGGCATCCGGCGGGGGCTGGAACTACGCCAATGTCAGGGATATCAACTACTTTTTTGACAACTACAGGAAGTGCGAAGATGATTTTGAGCGGTACAAGCAGTATGCGGGGGAGGCCCATTTTTTCAGGGCCGTCATTTACTTCGGCCTGCTCCGGCAGTTCGGCGATGTGCTGTGGTACGACAAGACGCTGCAGGTCAATTCCAAAGAGCTGTATGATGCACGGACACCCAGAAGCCAGGTCGTAGATCATCTCCTGGCGGACCTGGATACCGCCGCGATGTATATGACGGCGGAGCGGAACGGCGGAGGGACCAGGCTGGATAAATGGAGCGCGCTGACGCTGCAATCGCGCATTGCCCTGTATGAAGGGTCCTGGGAAAAAT
>JBEBSO010000357.1:0-4560 GCA_040394275.1 Telluribacter sp. | reverse complement strand
TCGGAAGACAACGGGCGTACTTTTTCCGAGGCGGTCAGGATCAGCCCCGACAACTGGGAGATCGCCGGCTGCCCGCACACGGGCCCTTCCATTGCAGCGACCCCGCGCGGTACGGCGTTTGTCTGGTACACCATGGGTGCCGGTACGGGTGTCTTTTTTACCGACACCGGGGACAAGGGACGTACATTCCGGTCAAAAACACGGGTAGGAAAAGAGCCGTCGGCGCTGCATCCCCAGGTCGAGGCGCTGGCCGGCAACAAGCTGGTCATTGTTTGGGATGAAAAAACCGGTCAGGGCGCCGGTATCGGGATAGAGGTTCGTGCGGCGGACGGCCGGACGCTAAGGTCGGCCACCCTGCCAACAGGGATATCCAATGCCGGCTTTCCGGTGGTAAAAAGCGCAGGGGACGATCTCTATATTGCCTACACAGGCAGGAAGTCGGGGACAGAACGGGAGAAAGTGTATTTTCAGAAGCTGAGGGCAGACCAGATCTGAACAGGAGACCGGGAGGCGGCTGCCTCCCGGTCTCCTGTTTTTATACTGAAACGCTGCAGCGGGAAGATCAGGGCGTCTCTACATCGGCGAAGATACGTCCGCAGTGCTCGCAGACGATCAGCTTTTTGCGCTCCCGGATGTCCGCCTGGCGTTGCGGGGGGACAATATTGAAGCAGCCGCCGCAGGCGCCGCGCGAGACATGGACGACCGCCAGGCCGTTCACCGAATTGTCCCGGATTTTCTGGTAAGACTTCAGCAGCCTCTCTTCAATTTTTTTGGTATGCTTGTCGCGTTCGGCCAGGAGCTGCTTTTCGTCTTCCTCGCTCTCGGCTATGATCACCGACAGCTCCTGCTTCTTGGCCTTCAGGTCTTCGTTGCGGTCGTTGAGCGCTTTTTCGGTACGCTCCAGCTCGTCTTCTACCAGCCGGATTTTCGCCCTTGCCTCGTTGATCTTCTTATCTGCCAGCTGCATATCCAGGTCCTGGAGCTCGATTTCTTTGGTGATGGCATCAAACTCACGGTTGTTACGCACGTTCATTTGCTGATCCTTGTATTTGGCAATCAGCTTTTCTGCATCTTTCTGGGCGGATTTGAGCTGATCGATCTCCGCATTCAGGGATGCAATTTCAGACACATATTTATTTTTCCGCGTTTCGAAGCCGATGATCTCGTCTTCCAGGTCGCGAACTTCTTCAGGCAGGTCGCCACGGATTTTGATGATTTCATCCAAACTCGAGTCAATTTCCTGAAGTTTCAGGAGCGCGTCTAATTTTTGAGCGATTGTAATTTCCATAAGTAGCTTAAACAAAGTATTTTACCGGGTTTGATATCACCTCAGATAAATAAAGTGCAAAATTACCAAATTTTTCGGATAAATAATTGTGGAGAAGTTCTTTTGTAAAAACTTCACTTTCGTAATGTCCTATGTCACAAATCATTATCCGGCCTTCGGCATCAAAAAACTCGTGGTATTTATAATCTGCGGTGACGAAGGCATCTGCACCGGCCTGCAGCGAATTTTTGAGCAGGAAGCTTCCGGACCCGCCGCATACCGCTACCGTGCGGATTTCTTTACGGTGTACCGGCGTGTACCTGATCAAAGGGAGATCCATGCGCTGCTTCAGGTGGCGGAGAAAATCGGGAATACCCAGCGGCTCCGGAAGGTGGCCGATCATGCCCGATCCGACTTCCTGGTGGCTGTTGCCGAGATCATGCAGAAAATAAGCGACTTCCTCGTAAGGGTGCGCCCGTCGCAGGGCGGCCATTACCTGCCCCTGCCTGTGGGCGGGCAGCAATACTTCTGCACGGGTTTCCTGCACTTCCTCCTCCGATCCTACCTCGCCGATGGCCGGCCGTGCACCCGTTCCGGGCCGGAAGGTACCAGTGCCCTCCGTTTGAAAGCTGCAACGGGAGTAATGGCCTATTTCTCCCGCACCGGCGTCGTATACGGCGGACAGCACCTCTTTTGCGTGGCGGGTCGGGACGAAGAAGACGAGCTTCCGGAGCACCCCGGGCTCGGGGGCCAGGATCCGGCGCTGCTCCAGGCCCAGCCGGTCGGCGATCATGCCGTTGACCCCGCCTTTTACCTTGTCCAGGTTGGTATGGAAGGCATATACGGCGATGTCGTGCCTGACGGCGGCGATGACGGTCCGCTCTACGTAGTTGCGGCCGGTAAGGCTTTTCAGGCCTTTGAAGATAATCGGGTGGTGGGCGATGACCAGGTTGCAGCCTTTTTCGACGGCTTCCGCAATCACTTCTTCCGTGCAGTCGAGGGTAAGCAGGATGCCTTTCACCGCGGCAGCGGGATGGCCGATCAGCAATCCCGAATTATCATAGCTCTCCTGGTAAGCGGGGGGTGCAAGTTGCTCCAGCTGGGCGATTATGTCTGAAATGGTCATGGGCCGGTCACAGGATACTTTTTTGCCAATTTAATTATTAATGGAGAATATTTAAGAATTATCGGCTTTCATCGCGGTAAGCGCCGCAAGCGCCTTATTGTCGATGCTGTTTTTGTATTCATGTTTTTTGAACGACATGGCCTTGCGAAAATAGGAGGCGGCCTGGGCATTGTTGCCTTCCTGCCGGTAAATGTACCCCAGCTGCAGGGCTGCAGCAGCCCCGAAATAGAGGCCGGCCGGTTCGCTCAGCGCAATGGCGCGCCGGAAGTAATCCACGGCCTGCGGGGACGACTTTGTCTGCTGCAGGATACGGGCTTTCCTGTAATTGAATTCGGCTTTGGAGGCTATCCGGGTAAAGGATTGCTCCGAATGGTTTTCCAGCAGGGAAGCGGCCTGCCGGAAAAAGCCTCCATCGCAGGCATACCGCGCCTTGAAAAGGATTTTACTTTCCTCGGGGACCTGGCCCGAACGGTAAAGCCCGGCAAAGCGGATGGCGTATTTGTCGGCTTCGACCACACCCGTGGCTTTGCTGTCGATCCGGGAGAGTGCCTGTTCGGCCTCGGCGGTACGGCCGGAAAGCCATTTGGCCAGAAACTGCTTGAAGTAGCTGTCCCGGATAAAGTTAACACCCCGGGTGTTGTCCAGGAATTTTTGAAATTGACCGAAAGCCGCTGTGTATTCCCCTTTCTGGAGCAGGATTTCGCCTTCCAGGTAATCCAGTATCGGGAAGGGCAGGTAGGCGGCCCCTTCCGGCGCCTTATGCAGGATGGCCAGCGCTTCTTCGGCCCTGGCTTGTTTCATGAGTATGCTCGCCGCAAAGAAATGGGCCAGGAGATGGTCCGGGTTGGCTTCGGGAAGCGTAAGCAGGTGATGGGACTGGCGGTCGGACAGCCCGAGCGTATAGGCATGGATCAGGAGATCGATGAGCTCGGTCTCAAACCGGAAAGCCGGGGCCTGCTGCCGGGCTTCCCGGAGCTCCCGGAGACCCAGGCCGATGTCTCCTTTCAGCCCGAGTACGCGGGTCACCCAGGTGTACTTTTCCGGAACGGATCCGATCAGCACATGGAGCAGTCCCAGCGATTTGAGCGTAGGAGCGAAGGCAGGATATTTCTTTTTGTTTTCTTCGAGAAGCCGGTACGCCCTGATAATGTCCCAGCAGGCGCTGATCTCGCTGCCGAATTTCAGTTTGACAAAGGCCCAGTGAAGCCGGATCTCCGCCTGGAGAAAACGCTGGTAGGGTGAGTCGCCCGGCAGCGAGGCAAGCTGCGAAATGCGCGCGTCCTGCAGGGGAGACAGGTTTTGGTAAGCGGCCCGGTCTTCGGAGATCAGCAGGTAGAAAGTATCGGCGTAGTTGTCCAGGTAGATCAGCAGGCCGTTTGCCGGGTTGCTTTTACGTGCGGTATCCAGGATTTTCCGGGCATTGGTAAGCCGCAGCTTCTGAATTTCGGCATAGGCTTTCTGCAGCGTTGGGGGAAAAGTGAAGGAATTGCCGGTCTCGCCGGCGCCGGCAGTTGGCAGAACCGTCGAAAAAAACGAAATTAGAACCAGGATATATAATCTGCACCTCTTCATGGAGGTTCAAATATAAAGCCTCAACCTATAAAAATCTGCGTATCTTCATGACCCGGCAAAAAAAACGGACGGAATCACCCCATAGAAGGCGTTATAAAAAACGGACGGACCTTCTTACTTCGCCAGGAACGCTCGCCTACGTCGGGCCGGAAATCAGCTTGAAAAGCACTGTCAGGAAGGTGGAATACGATGCTTCGTTCTGCCGGGAAACCTTGCTGAAAAAGGAAGACCTGGCTCCGCCGCCGGCCGGAGACGGTGTGCCCGTCACCTGGCTCAATATCGACGGCATCCACGAGCCGGAGCTCATCGCCCGGGTAGGGAAGGCCTACCGGCTGCATCCCCTGCTCCTGGAGGACATCATGAATACGGCGGAGAAGCCGAAGATGGAAGATTACGAGGACAACCGGATTTTTATGACCCTGAAAATGCTCCGGATCGGCGAAGGTCCGATACCGGAGATTATCCCGGAGCACATCAGCTTTGTGCTGGGTGAGAAATGGCTGCTGTCGTTCCAGGAAGAATACAAGGGCGACATCTTCAGCTCGGTACTGGACCGGCTCAATGCCTCGGTAGGCAAGACAAGGAAAAACGGGGC
>JBEBSO010000356.1:0-4561 GCA_040394275.1 Telluribacter sp. | reverse complement strand
ATGATTTTCCCGGTGACAGGGAAAGGTTTCTGTGCTACACTCATGGTGGAGAAAAGGCCCAGGAGGCCTGATTTTAATAAATTTTTGAAAAAGTACATAAGGACCGGGTTCTTCGTGACAAGCACCTTCTTCGACTCCTCCCTTTACAAGGCCCGCCGGCGGCTTTTCTACTCGCGTTTTTCCCACTCCGCGTTTTAATACGGGGACAACACCACCGATTCATACGGGCGGAGCACAAGTTCACCGCCCTCCGTCCACAACGCCTGACCGGTGGCAAACAGCACGTTATCATACCCGTGCAACGGTCCTTCCCGGGCCAGCTGCCTGGTTTTCGGGGAAAGATTGTGGAGAACCAGCACGGTCCTTTCCCCCGACTTCCTGGTAAAAGCGATCACCCCGCGGTCTCCCAGGTCGACCGCCTGCAGCGCATAGCTGGTGATATCTCCCAGGGCAGGCTCCGATTTGCGCAGGCGGATCAGCCGCCGGTAGTGGTTGACCAGCGAAGCGGGATCCGGCAGCTTCAAAGAGAGCGGCCGGATCAGCCGCAGCTTCGAATAGCGGGGGATGATCCACTGCGTCACCTCCGGGTCGTTGCTGACATGCGACCACAGGAACGGCTCCCGGATATAGGGGTCAGGCTTCTGGCCCAGCATCCCGATTTCCTCGCCATAGTAGAGGTAGGGCTGCCCGGGAAGAGTAAGCAGCAGGGAGGCGGCCAGCTTCATTTTACGCACGTCGCCCTCCGCCACCGACCCGATCCGGGTCTGATCGTGGTTGGTAAGCATGGTGGCGTCGATAAAATCAGGCCGCTGCGCCGCATAGGTCGCGTAGATCCCATTGAGCATCCCCACCAGGCCCGTGTCCTCGCCGCTCCTGATGATCTGCTGGATCGCATTGCTCAGCTCAAAATTAAAAGTGGCCGGCAGCCCGCCCAGGTAGGGCGCGATCTCCGCCGATCCGGTCCAGATCTCCCCAACCGAAAAGACCCCCTCCCGGATACGCCCGATCTGCTCCCGGTACTCGTTCCAGAAAGCGATGTTTTTTTCCGGAAGCCAGTGCGGGTAAATGTGCCGGGCCGCATCCAGCCGGAAGCCGTCCACCCCCACATCCTCCAGCCAGAAACGGGCAATCCTGAACATTTCCGCCTTCACTTCTCCGTGGTCGTAGTTCAGGTCCGCCATGGTGCTGCTGAAGAGACCGTAGTACATTTCGGGGTCTCCCGTATTCACGTGCCAGGGCCTCACGGCATCCGAATCGTCTGTCGAGGCCCGGACGCCGATCCCTTTTTCTGCGATCGTCCCGGGCGGAAGCCAGATGTAAAAGTCCCGGAACGGGTTATCCGCCCCCTTCCTTGCCTCCCGGAACCAGAGATGGTCCGTGCTGGTATGGCTCATCACAAAATCCATGTAGACGGCAATGTTCAGCTCCCGGGCTGCCCGCAGAAGCTCCCTGAAATCTTCCAGGGTGCCGTATTCCGGGTCCACGGCATAATAGTCCGTTACGTCATATTTGTGATAGCTCGGAGACGGGTGAAAAGGCGTCAGCCATATGGCTTCAGTCCCGAGGGCCTGCAGGTACGGCAGTTTCGACGTGATGCCGTTGAGGTCGCCGATCCCGTCCCCGTTCGAATCACAAAAAGAACGGATAAAGATTTCGTAGCAAATCCGGGGGTAACCGTTGGCTGTTTGCTTCATCGTCTCCAGTTAAACGCGCCTGGTCCGCCGGGGCCCGGCGTCCGGCCTTCTCAAGTAAAAACTATATAAGGCCTCAGCATAGTATACAGCTTATGGATCGGCATCCCCATAATGGTGTAGTAGGAGCCCCGGATGCGCTCGATCCCGATCATGCCGATCCACTCCTGTATGCCGTAGCCGCCCGCCTTGTCGTAGGGCTGAAAGCGGTCCAGGTAATAAATGATCTCTTCGTCTTCCAACGGCCGGAAAGTCACTTCCGCCACATCGGAGACGCTGGTGATCTGCCCCCGGTCCAGCATGCTTACCGCGGTCACCACCAGGTGTGTCCGCCCGGAAAGGCGCCGGAGCATACGCAGCCCCTCATCGCGGGAAGCGGGCTTTTCCAGTATCTCCTGCCCGACGACCACCAGCGTGTCAGCACAGATCACGATTTCCTCACCGACCAGGCCTGTAAACTGCGCGGCTTTTTTCCCGGACAGATACACCGGAACCTCCAGCGGATCCATATCTTTGCTGTAGGTCTCCTCTACAGGCATCACCCGCTGCTCGAAGGAGATCCCGGCTTCCGACAGGATCTGGCTGCGTCTCGGCGAGTGCGAGGCAAGAATTATTTTCCGGCTTAACTTCATCGTTATCAACCAATTAAAAAACCTTTAACAAGCACATCCCCGCCTGTTTTACACATTTTCACTTTTATATGTTTGTACATTAAATGTATATACATTAATTTTGCATCTTGATCATCCGGGTCGCAAGATACGCCATAAATCAACGCCAGGCGGGCCGACCCGGGTTATTGCCGTCCATTACGCCGGGAACATGTCTATCGAAACCGATATCAAGCAACGTACGTTCAGGTCGCCCTACCACAGGCTGACGGTCAACCTGATCTATACGGCCAACTGGCTCCTGCACAAACAGACGGGCTTGTTCAGGGCGTTTGATCTTTCCCCGCAGCAATACAATGTGCTCCGGATCCTGAGAGGGAGCGCGCCTGTCCCCGTAAAGGTCAGCGAGATTACGGAAAGAATGCTGGACAAAACTTCCAATGTTTCGCGCCTGGTGGATAAACTTCTGGAGAAAAATCTGGTCGAAAGAAAATCCTGCCCGTCCGACCGGCGGGCCGTACATATCCTGATTACCGGAAAAGGGCTGGAAGTCCTTAAAGAAATAGATCCGCTGACCAGCGAATTGGAAAGTACGCTTTACAACCTGGACAGCGGGGAAGCAGACGAGCTGAGCCGGCTCCTGGATAAGCTGAGAAGCGCTTCCACCTGAAAGAATAACAAAGCATTCGTCATAAATCAACAAACTTTTTTACCTGGTTTCATCGTTTATTCAACTCAATTCTACCTAAGTATCCAACTCAATTAATCAAATCAAACCGTTAAAACAACAGAAAAATGAACACAATCAAGAACTTGACCCGCGTCCTGGCTGCAGTGATGATCCTGGTTCAGACGGCATGGGCAGACCACGGAAGCAAAGACAACACTTTTAAAATCGATGCATCCAAAAGCCAGATCACCTGGAACGCGAAGAAGGTGACCGGCGAGCACTTCGGCAAGGTTCCTTTCACGGAGGGCTCCTTTACCCTGGACAAGGGCAAGCTGACCGGCGGAAGCTTCGTCGCAAGCATAGCCGACCTGACCGTAGAGGACGTTAAAGACGCCAAAGGCAACGGCAACCTCACCAACCACCTGAAAAGCGACGATTTTTTCTCCGTAGAGAAATTCCCCACCGCGAAATTCGTCGTGACAAAAGTAAGTCCCTCGGGCGCTAACAAATACGAAGTGACCGGCGACCTGACCATCAAAGGCATTACCAAGCCGGTGACCTTCCCGGTAAGCGTAGCGGTCAGCGGCAAAACTGCCACCGCAACCGGCCTGATCACCGTAGACAGGGCCAAATACGACATCAAGTTCCGCTCCAAGTCGTTTTTCGACGCGAATGCCCTCGGCGATAAGCTGATCTACGACGACTTTACATTGAATTTCAAGGCTGTAGCTTCCTTATAAGTAACCGTCCCTTTCTGTAAAACTATTCTGCGGGAAACCGCAGGATAGTTTTTTTTGCCGCAGGAACCAAACCCGGCAGCTTTCCCATCCGGGCCCGGGCCAGCGGCCCCGCAGAAAAAGCTACTCCCCGGAAAGGTACGCAGGAAAATCGTCCAGGTACTCGATTTCTCCTTCGGGAGTGGCCCGGAAGCAATAGTGGGTCATCCCGTTGGTCACCGCCAGGAAAGCCGGCCGGAGCGTAAAATTATACCGCGCAATCTGCCCGAAAACGGCCGCGCTGAGCCTTATGCCGGGCGCCTTGCATTCCACCAGCAGAAAAGGGTTCCCCTCCCGGGAGAGCACCATGATATCGCTTCTTTTCGACAGCTTGTGATAGTAAAGACCCGATTCCACCGCAAACAGGGAACGGGGATACCCGTACCGGCGGATGAGCAGCCCGATAAAATGCTGCCGCACCCATTCCTCGGGTGTCAGCACCACGTATTTTTTCCTGATTTCGTCGAATATATACGGCCTGTCGCCGATTTTTTTTACCCGGACGTCAATGGCCGGTAAGTTAAGCGTCTCCATCACTCAAAATTAGCAGACTTCCCGGCTAAATCCAGCCATACCTGCAGAATAAACGCGACAACCGTCTCCCGCAGGCGGCCCGGGGCGGGGCGGACCTGTTTTGGGCACATAATATTCGTAACTTTGCCCGATGAATTTTAAGGAGTATTTACAAAGTGAGCCTGTTTTCGGCATTATAGCCGATGCAGCCGCACAGCTGGGGGTGAAAACCTACCTGATCGGCGGCTTCGTCAGGGACCTTATCCTCAAACGGGACAGCAAAGACATTGACATCGTCTG
>JBEBSO010000355.1:0-4574 GCA_040394275.1 Telluribacter sp. | reverse complement strand
TAAGCAAAGGCGTCACGATAAAAGCCGGCCCGACCGCGTTGGCCCGGATACCGGAAGCGCCGTATTCAAGGGCTATGTTCTTCGTCAGCCCCACCACGCCGTGCTTGGCCGCCACGTAGGCCGCGCTGTTCGCAAACCCTACAGAGCCCAGGATGGAAGCCATGTTGACGATCACCCCTCCTCCGGAAGCCAGCATCGCCGGAATCTGGTACCTCACGCCGTAAAACACCCCCGAGAGGTTGACCGCTATCACTTTATCCCAGGCTTCTACCGGGTACGCTCCTACCGGCGCCGCCACGCCTCCTATGCCCGCGTTGTTGCAGGCGATATGCAGGGCCCCGTAGGCTTCCAGCGTGGCCGCCACGAGCTTTTCGCTGTCGGCAGCAGAAGATACGTCCGCCCGGACAAACACAGCCGATCCACCCGACTCCCGGATCATTTTTACGGTTTCTTCCCCTTCCTTTTCATTCAGGTCCGACACCACCACGCTGGCGCCTTCCGACGCGTAAATCACCGCCACGCTTCTCCCGATTCCCGATCCGGCGCCGGTCACCAGCGCAACTTTTCCTTTCAGACTGCTCATAACATTTGTATTAAGTGTAAAAGTCAATTCCAGTGGTACTTTAGCAAAAATCGCCGATTCCGGTGAAAGTACCTATGACAAAACTTACCCGGAAACAGGGGTGTATGTCATGTATCTGCCTTTTTTCCTTTGCACGGCCGGCCTGCGGAGCCGGGGAGCGGCAATATACGAATCCATAATATTTTCCTTCCGAAATGCCTGATTACGCGGATTCCGCAGCTGTAACGTTTCACTACAGCACACAAAATTTAAAATACGTCAGTAATAAATTTCATTTTGCAAATATTGAGACCTGATGCGAAAATATATCTATCTTCTCATTTGCAACTTTCCAAATTTTACGCTGCAAATTCAGCAAACAACTGCATGGCGGCGGATAAACCCGAAAACATCAATCCTGATAAGCTCAGAAGCTCGCTTCTTTCCATCGCTTCCCTTTTCGAAACGGACAGGGTAGACCGGATGAGGGATATTGCGCCCATTTACCCGACTGGTATCATCAAGGCCCTGGGCATCAACTACGGAGGATACATGTCCAAGTGCAATTTCCCGGAGAGATTTGTCGTCGAAGACATTATCAAGCTGGCGCAGATCCTCAAAATAGAGCCGGAGCTCATCATGAAAGTGGTCCTGAAGGAAGCGAAGGTAAATGTGCCTCCCCGCAACATCGACCACCTGCTCAAATAACCGGCCGATGCTTCCCTCCCCGGCTGCCCGGCTCCCCCTCCCGGCATTTTAACATTTCTTCACGCTCCGGGTTTCCGGAATTTGGAAATGTAGCGATATTTGCATTTATTTCACACCCGGGAGGTACCGGTGTCACTCGTGCCTTTCTGCTTTTTCCCAACCCTTTTTTTGTCATTTATGAATGTGGTTATTATCGAAGATGAGATAAAAGCAGCCGTCGAACTCAAAACGCTCGTAGAACGCATCAACCACAACATCCGTGTCTCGGCGCTCCTGCATTCGGTCCATGACGCCGTCGAATGGTTCACAGACAACGACATGCCTGACCTCATCCTATCCGATATACACCTGGGAGACGGCCTGAGTTTTGATATATTCAGGGAGGTCGAGATCTCCAGCCCGGTGATTTTCTGCACGGCCTATGACGAATATGCGCTCAGGGCTTTCCAGCACAACGGCATCGATTACCTTTTGAAACCCATCGAAAAAAAGGACCTGCTTGCCTGCTTTGAGAAAATGAAGCTCCTTGCCGAAGTAATGCGGCCCAGGCAGGGAGATCCGAACCGGAGAACCCATCCCATGGCCGGGAAGAAAAAAGGGTACCTGCATTCGCTGCTCGTCTACTTCCGCGACCGGATCATTCCCATCGGCACCGATAAAATCGACTACATCTATACCCAGAACAATGTCGTGTTTGTAAACAGCAACCGGGAACGTTACGAAATTTCGGAAATACTCGACAACCTGATCACCCAGCTCGATCCCCAGCATTTCTACCGCGCCAACAGGCAGTTTATCATCAACAGGCGGGCCGTCAGCAAGATCGAGCAGCTGGCCGCCCGGAAGCTGGCGCTTACGCTGAATGTACCTGATACGGAACCGGTCATTATCAGTAAGGCCAAGGCCTCTTCCTTTCTGAAATGGCTGAAAAACGGCAATACCTCAAAAAAATAATATCCCGGGAGCACGCCCCGGCAGGAGGGCCTCCCCGCCCTGCCGTACCGGCATTCCATCTCGCGGTACACGTAATCGGAATAAGCATACGCGGAAGCGCATACAAACAGGAAAACCCATAAACTTTCCGGGCTCCGGAACTCTCTAAACTTTTTACACGGATGAAAAAGACAGCAGCCACCATGATCTTCCTGCTCCTGACCGGCGCAGCGACGTTCGCCCAGACCTTTACGCTCAGAAGCAACGACCTCGGCGGGCAGGCAACCGACAAACAGGTATTTAACGGCTTCGGATGTACGGGCCAGAACATATCTCCGCAGCTTTACTGGGAAAATGCGCCTGCAGGCACCCGTAGCCTTGCCGTAACCATTCACGATCCGGACGCGCCTACCGGGAGCGGCTTCTGGCACTGGCTTATTTTTGATATCCCGGCGACAATAAAAGAGCTCCAATCCAATGCCGGCGCTCCCGGTGCCGGCCTTTTTCCCAAAGGCACCATCCAGAGCATCACCGACTTCGGCGCTCCGGGCTACGGCGGTCCCTGCCCGCCCGAAGGTCACGGCTTTCACCAGTATATTATTACGGTATATGCATTGAAAACCCCCAGCCTGGGCCTGGACAAGCATACCCCGCCTGCGCTTGTAGGCTTTAATCTGTGGGGCAATACCATTGAGAAAGCATCGCTCGTCATGTATTACAAGCGATAGCAAAAACACCGTGAAAAAATAACACCCGTCTTCAAACTTTCTTGAAAAAGACTTTGTTGCATTGGGATATTATAAAGGGGGAATCACTTCCCCCTCCTATTTTAGCCTGAATGGAAAAAGTGAACAAGGGCGTCTTCAGCCGCTACGAAATCTTCATCATTGCAATACTTGCAGTTTTACAGTTTACGGTCATTCTCGATTTTATGGTATTGTCCCCGCTGGGAGCCATACTGATGAAGACCCTGAAAATCACCCCGGGACAATTCGGCCTTGTCGTCTCCGCCTACGCTTTCAGCGCGGGCATCTCCGGGTTGCTGGCGTCGGGGTTCGCCGACCGGTATGACCGTAAAAAGCTCCTTTTGTTTTTCTACACCGGGTTTGTGCTAGGAACGCTGGTCTGCGGGATGGCGCCGACCTACGAAATCCTGCTCGGAGGCCGGATCGTTACCGGGCTTTTCGGAGGAGTAATCGGCTCCATCGGCTTCGCCATCATCACCGATCTCTTTGCACTGCACCTGAGAGGCCGGGTCATGGGATTCGTGCAGATGGCCTTTTCCAGCAGCCAGGTGCTCGGTATCCCGTTAGGACTTTACCTGGCGCATTATTACGGCTGGCACTCCCCCTTCCTCATGATCGTGGGGCTGAGTATCCTGACCGGGGTTGCGATCCTGGTCTATATGAAGCCGGTCAACGCGCACCTGGCCATCCAGACCGGGATACGGCCTTTCCGGCACATGTACCTTACGCTCTCCAGGCCGGAATACCTGCGGGCTTTCGCCGCTACCGGGCTCCTGGCCACGGGAGGATTTATGATGATGCCTTTCGGCAGCGCTTTCAGCGTCAACAACCTGGGCATCTCCCTGGAAGAGCTTCCCTTCCTGTATATGGTGACGGGCATCTGCACCATGATCATCAGTCCCCTGACAGGCAGGCTGAGCGATAAGGTGGGGAAATTCCGTGTATTTTTCGGGGGGACGCTCCTCACGGCCGTCATGACCCTGATCTACTGCAACCTGGGCGTGACGCCGCTCTGGATCGTCATGGTGATCAACGTCATCTTCTTTACGGGGATTTCCTCCAGGATGATCGCCTCATCGGCCCTGACCTCGGCCATTCCGCAGCCGGGCGACCGGGGCGCCTTCATGGGGATCAATTCATCCATACAACAGGTATCAGGGGGCATCGCAGCCATGATCGCCGGGATGGTCGTCGTAGAGACCCCGTCCGGCCTGCTCAAAAACTACGACCTGCTCGGCTATATCGTCATCGTCACCATGCTGATTACCCTCTACCTGATGCATTCGCTCAACAAGTACATCCGGCATACTACCCCGGAACAGCCCTTCCGGGACGAGCCCCTGGCCGCCTGAGCAAAGCAAATGCAGTAAAACCCCGGTGTTTACTGGTGTTTTAGAGCGGGTTTTCCGATTATTGCAGAAAGTTATTTCAGGAGCCGCAACAGCTGGATTCTCCCGGGATATTATATAAAATGCACAGGTCAATTCCATGTGATCTTAAATATCATTGAGAAAATAAACGCATGAAAAAAGTACTTTTTATCGACCGCGACGGTACCATCATCGTAGAACCTCCCTCCGATTTCCAGGTAGATTCTTACGAGAAGCTCGAGTTTCTTCCGAAAG
>JBEBSO010000354.1:0-4577 GCA_040394275.1 Telluribacter sp. | reverse complement strand
AACAGAATTTAATTCTATAAATTAACATATTTTGGATAAAATTTCAATACATTACAATCATACGGCAAATTATATTCCGTATCAAGCAAAAAAGGGACTGCCGTTTTGAAAAGACAGTCCCCTTCGGCATCAGCCGGGAAGCAGCTCAGATGGCCGGCAGCTCCCAGCCTTTCCGGTACTCACGGGTTACGAACCGGTTGGCCTCGTCAAAGTTGGTAATTTTCATACTCTTACCGTCCCAAAGCAGCTTTTTACGACCGGGGAAAGTATTTTTCCCTTCCGCGTTTTTAACCAGGTGGGTATAGCTGCGTATCGCCAGGTTCCCCATCAGCACGGTTTCGGTCAGCGGTCCGGAGTAGTCAAACGATGAGGTCAGCTCCTTGTGCTCCCTGCTGTTGAAGCCGGCTTTTACCGCATCTGTCCAGGCGACGTGGTGCCCGTACTCGGGCAGATCGGTGTATCTGGTTTTGAAGGCGTCCTTCGGCATTTCCCGGACGGTCCCGTTTTTCAGGTACAGCTTCGGCGCCTTTCCGTAGGTACCGCACATGATGACTCCCTTCTCCCCGATCAGCATGGCTCCGTTGCTGCTGTCGGCTTCGCCCAGCGGATCGTTGGCCGGGATCAGGTCCGGGTGGAACGGTCTCAGGCCGCCGTCGCTCCAGGTCATTTTGACCTCCGATTTGTTGTGCTGGTTGGCGGGGAATTTGATCTGCACCAGGGAAGAAGGCGGGCAGCCCTCCGGTATATGCTCGGCCGTCCAGTCACGGATAAATACCTGCCCGATGCTGCATTCCACCTCCGTGGGGTATCCCAGCCGGAGGGTACGGAACGGGGAATCGATGAGGTGACATCCCATATCGCCAAGGGCGCCGGTACCGAAATTCCACCATCCGTGCCATTTGAAAGGATGCCAGGCCGGGTTATAATCCACCCAGTCGGCCGGCCCGATATACGTGTCCCAGTCGAGGGTATCGGGCACGTCAAACTTACCGGTCGGCAGGGGAATTCCCTGGGGCCATACCGGGCGGTTGGTCCAGACCTGCACTTCCTTCACTGCGCCGATCAGTCCTTTGTCAAACCACTCGATCAGCTGGCGCTGCCCCGGGTTAGAGGCGCCCTGGTTTCCCATCTGCGTCACGACCTTGTATTTGCGTGCCGCTTCGGTCAGGAGCCTGGCCTCTTTGATATTGTGCGTAAGCGGCTTCTGGACATATACGGCTTTCCCCATCTGGATCGCCTGCAGCGCCGGCAGCACGTGGTTGTGGTCAGGGGTAGAAATGGTAACGGCGTCGATGTCCTTGCCCAGTTCATCAAACATTCTCCGGTAATCTTTGTAGCGTTTGGCGTCCGGGAAGCGGTCAGAGGCCTTTTTTGCGTAAGCCCAGTCTACATCGCAAAGCGCAACCACGTTCTCCGAGCCCTTGTTCCAGGCGTTGAATATATCGCTGTTCCCTTTCCCTCCTACCCCGATCCCTGCCAGGTTCAGCTTATCGCTCGGCGCCTTAAATCCCTTGCCCAACACGTGACGGGGCACAATAAAAAAACTTCCTGCCGCAGCCATGGCCGATTTTTGGAGAAAGTCCCGGCGGGAAACGCCTTTTTCAGTTTGTTCGCTCATTTTTCAGGATGAAATTAACAGTAAAATAGATCTCACAAATTTAAAAAGCTTCTCCGGGAAAGCAACCTGGCTGCCGGCAAAAACTGCGGACACTTCCGGTCTGCCTGAACTTAACCATATCCGGACATTGTTTTTGATTAGTGGCCCGGGCCATATAACTTTGCGGACCAAAAGCCAACTGAAAACGAACAGCAGGAGAGCTATGCATATTACCCTGATGAAATCCAAGATACACCGTGTGAAAGTCACCCAGGCGGAGCTGAATTACGTGGGAAGCATCACCATTGATGAAGACCTGATGGATGCGGCCGGCCTGGTAGAAAACGAGCAGGTGCATGTGGTGAACAACAACAACGGCGAGCGTTTGATCACGTACGTCATCAAGGGAGAACGCGGCAGCGGTATTGTCTGTCTCAACGGCGCTGCGGCCCGGAGAGCCGCTGTCGGGGACATTGTCATTATTATTGCCTACGGAAGCTTCCTGCAGGAAGAAGCGGCCGGGTTCAGGCCGAAAGTCGTTTTCCCCGACGAGCGGAACCGTCTCGTAGGGTGACCTCCCTTTATTTATTTTGAAACCAAGCAATATGATGGTCCCGGAAATACCCCGACGCCCCGCCAGGCAGTTTATCGGCGAAGACTTTGTACTCTCTAGCTGGAACGATGTCCGGCCCTTCTATGAAGACCTCGCAAACCGGCCGATCGAAAACGCCGGTCAGCTGAGGCAATGGTTTTTTGACCGGAGCGAGCTGGAATCCTACCTTTCCGAAAATTTCGCCTGGAGATATATCCGGCAAACCTGTGACACCACCGATCCGAAGCTCATCGAGTCGCTCCAGTATTTTATCACGGAAATCCAGCCCCACCTGATCGCCTACGGCAACCTGCTCGACAAAAAGGCCACCGCCAGCGAACACCTCGGTTCGCTGACAGACGCCGGATTCGGGATCGTGGTCCGGGGAATGAAAAAATCCATCGAGATTTTCCGGGAGGAAAACATCCCGCTGCAAACCGAAATGCAGGCAGAAGAAAGGCAGTACGGTGCCATCGCGGGGGCCATGACCGTCGTCCTCGACGGCGAGGAAATGACGCTTCAGAAGGCTTCGGACCGCCTGCAGTCCGCCGACAGGACGGTCCGCGAAGAGGCCTGGAAAGCCATCAGCGAACGGCGCTACCAGGACCGCGACAAGCTCGATACGCTCCTTGGCAAGCTCATCGGGCTCCGGGACCGGATCGGCCAAAACGCCGGCTTTGCCAACTACCGCGACTATATGTTTGCCGCCATGGGCCGGTTTGACTATACGCCGGAAGATTGCTTCCGCTTTCATGACGCCGTGGCCGCTTCGGTGGTTCCGCTGCTGAATGCTGCTGCAGAAGAGCGGAAGGCGTCCCTGCGGGTCGGTGCACTGCGCCCGTGGGACGCCAAAGCCGACCTCCTCGGACGGCCTCCGCTGAAACCCTTCGAAACCGGCGATCAGCTGCTCGAAAAAACGATCCGGTGCTTTGATCGCCTCGATCCGTTCCTCGGCGATTGCCTGAGAATTCTCAAAGAGATGAACCACCTGGATCTTGAATCCAGGAAAGGGAAAGCCCCCGGCGGCTACAATTACCCGCTGGACGAAACCGGGGTGCCGTTCATCTTTATGAATGCCACCTCCAACCTCCGCGACCTGGTCACGCTGCTGCACGAGGGCGGGCATGCCGTACATTCGCTCGTCACACGCAAGCTTCCCCTCCAGGCCTTCAAGCATCCCCCGTCCGAGGTCGCCGAGCTGGCCTCCATGTCTATGGAGCTGCTGACGATGGATTACTGGGACGAGTTTTTCGAAGATGCGGAAGAGCTGAAGCGGGCAAAAATTCAACATCTCGAATCGATCGTCGAAACCCTACCCTGGGTGGCCACCATCGACAAGTTCCAGCACTGGATGTACGAAAACCCGGCGCATACGGCTGACCAGCGCCGCCGGCAATGGGTCCGCATCTATAACGAGTTTGCCGAGCAGGTGACCGACTGGAGCGGGCTGGAGAAGTTCAGGGAATACATCTGGCAGAAGCAGCTTCATATTTACGAGGTCCCTTTCTACTATATTGAATACGGGATCGCGCAGCTGGGCGCCATAGGTGTGTGGAAAAACTTCAGGGAAAACCGGGAGAAAGGCCTGGAAGGCTATCTGTCCGCGCTTAAGCTGGGCTATACGCAGCCGATCGGCCGGATCTATGAGACGGCCCGGGTAGCCTTCGACTTTTCGCAGGAGCGGATCAACGAGCTGATGTCTTTCCTCGGCGGGGAGCTGCAGCGGCTGAAGACGCAGTAACCGTTCCTGTGCCGTCGGCAAAGGCCTGCCGTCACAGGAACGGGGCACTATTTTTTCGCCTTTCGCAACATCATATATTAATTTTTCGTAACATTGGGAAGAAAACTACCTACGGGTTTACAAAGTTATCCTTATGAAAAGACATTTTTATCTTCTCGGACTCCTGCTGCTGCTTTTCGGAGCCACTTCATGTAAAAAAGACGATCCCGAACCTGAGATTCCGGCAGTGGTAGGTAAATGGGAAATAGACTACGTCATTTATAGTGATTTTACAGGAAATTATGCGGGATATAACGGCAGGGCTGATCCCCATCACCGTTTTGAACTCGAGTATACAACAAAGTTGTATATCAATAACGATACCGGCAAATCGTACCTTGAGTCATGGAAGTCCGCTAACAATTCCGGCGATGCCGATGGAGTATGGAGCTTCGAAAACAATATTCTTAAGCTGACAGAAACAGGGCAGACGCTCTCACAAGACTTAACCTACAGTGTGGTGAAAGGTGTCGAACAGCTTTCCACTATCTTTTTCCCGGTGCAGTTCCTTGCGGAAGACGAAAGCATAGTTACCGGCAAAATGCAGTTCGTATTCCGCCGGTAACCTGGAGTAACCCGGGGGTTAATCCCTGAAAGCAAGCGCCCTT
>JBEBSO010000353.1:0-4580 GCA_040394275.1 Telluribacter sp. | reverse complement strand
CCGAACATGGCCCTGCTGATCAGCTTGCTGTACAGCTCCGCATCCAAAGGCAGGTTGTCCGGATGCTCCGCCAGCATCTGCAACGCATATTGCTGGATGGTGATCAGCGGCAGCACAATGCGCTCCCGGATCCGGATCGACTCCTTGGTCACGTGGTTGCTGTCAAGCAGCTCCTGCTGCCCCGATATGTCGAGCAGCTCCCCGGTAGTGAGCTCAAATTCAGTAAGCAGCATCTCCCAGAACTCCCGGTACTCCTCCTGCTTATGGATGTACTCCGTCACCGGGAAATAGGATTTGGACAATGCCTGCATCGAATTCTCGATCAGGGTCCTGAAAAACAGGGACTTTTTGTACAGTTTATTGATTTCCGGCTTCCGGCCCGCTGCGGAGAGCCCGGCCAGCGCCTTCCCGAAACCATAAAAACCCGGCACATTCTGCTTCATCTGGGACCAGGATCCCACGAACGGGATCGCGCGCAAATCCTCGAATTTGATGCCGTCGCCATCTCCTCCCCTTTTGGTCGGCCGGCTCCCGATATTGGTCTGCCCGTAGAAACGCAGTGGGGTGCGTTTTTCGAGGTATTTTACAAAAGCGGGGTGATTCTTCAACTCCAGATAAGCGTCGTAAGAAGCCACTGCCAGGTCTTCGATAAGCGCCTTCTCTTCGGCGGTCAGGTCTTCCTTCTTCCCGGTATTGAACAGGTGATTTTCAAGACCCGCCGTAAACAGGCGCTCCAGGTTATACATGGCCGTGGTGACGGTGCCGTAATTCGAGCTGATGGTCTGCCCCTGCACCGTGATCTGGATTTCCTTGTCCTCGATCTGCGTACCCAGAGAAGCGTAGAAATTCTGGCTGTTTCCGCCTCCACGGCCGGGAGGGCCCCCACGGCCGTCAAAAAAGGTGACCTTGACGCCGTATTCCCGGGAAATCCGGGTCAGCTCTTCCTTGGCCAGGTAAATAGACCAGTTCGCTCTCAGGTAGCCGCCGTCCTTGGTCCCGTCCGAAAACCCGAGCATGATGGTCTGCCTGCTGCCCCTCCTTTCCAGGTGCTCCCGGTAATAGGGCGTCTGGTACAGCATTTCCATTACCGCAGAGGCATTGGCGAGGTCTTCTACCGTCTCAAACAAAGGCACGATATCGAGCGGGGCGTATCCTTCCTGGTCTGCGATAAGGTTTTTGGCCAGGGCCAGTACCTCGATCACATTGAGCGCCGAGTTGCAGTTGCTGATCACGTACCGGTGAGCGCCTGCTTCGCCGTTCCGCTTCTGGATTTTCTCAATGGCCAGGATCGAGCCCACGATATCCCTTGTGATGCGGTCTTCGTAGTCCTCACCGTTTATCCGGATGTGCAGCGAAAGCAGCAGATCGATCTTCCGCTTTTCATCCCATTGACTGTACTCGTCGTACCTGAGCAGCGGCACCTTTGTTTCGACCAGCTTCAAGATGTCCTCCCAGGCCTTGGTATGCTTGCGGCTGTCCTGCCGGACGTCCAGGCTCGCAAAAAAGAACCCGAACATCTTAATCTTCAGCATAAAAGCGTCGAGGTATTCGACAAACAGTCCCTGGTGCTTTTCCATAAGCGTACGGCGCGCCTGCGACAGCTCCTCCAGCAGGTCCTCCACCGAAGCATATCCTTCTGCTTCCGGACCGAATATCGTGCTGTTCATCTTCCGCTCCAGGGTAACGATATAATCTTCCACTCCCTTGAAAGTCAGCCGCCGCTTCAACAGCCGGATGTCACGGTAGTAGGCCCGCAGCAAAGTGCTCCGAAGCCGCTCCGCCACCTGGAGCGTGGTATCTGCATCCACGAAAGGATTGCCGTCGCGGTCTCCCCCGGGCCAGAACCCGAGCCGGAACACCCTCGGGTAGGCCCATTCGCTGACAGGCATATCCAGCCCTTTGGCCAGCTTGATCAGAATGGCCGGGATGGCCTCATAGTATACATTTTCCAAAAACCAGCACAGGCTTACCGCCTCGTCGAAAGGCGTGGGATTGGTCTTGTTGATAAAGGCCGTCTTTCCCAGCTGCAGCAACAGGTGATTGACCTCCGCAAAATCGTTGCCCCGGATGGCATTCTCGAGATCGTTGATGATCCCCAGCACCTTCCCCGGGTAAAACTGGGTCGGATGCGCCGTCAACACGATCCGGACCGAAAAATCCTCCAGCTTCTCCAGGATCTTCGACTTCAGCTCTTCGCTGTCGATGCGATCGGTCATAAAGCTGACCGATCCTTTCCCCCCGATGTCGTGCGTCAGCTCAAAGGCCGCGTCCTCTACCGAATCGAACAGCACTACCTGCCTTTCTATATACTTGATCATCGAAAAAAGCAGGTCGATGCGATCGGAGGGCTTAGATTCCACCAGGAGCTCATCAAAAAAAAGATCGATAATCTCGATGGGCGACCGCCCTTTTTCAAAACCTTCTTCACATTTCTGCGTCAGCAAAGGCAACAGCGAGCCGGTCTGGAAAATCCCGCGGTAGGGCAGGCTCAAAAACAGGCTGTTAAAAATATTGTACTTTGTAACTACTGCATCCTGGAAAACATCGGTCATACGCTAAGCGGGTAAAATGTACTTCAACGGAAACTTCACTTCGGCAAATATATTGTGATTTATTGAGGCATCAAGCTTTGGGATGGGCCTGTTTATATGATTTTTTTAACTTTTCGATCGAATTATGGGTATAGACCTGGGTGGCGGCAAGGCTGGCATGGCCCAGCAGTTCCTTGATCGCATTGAGATCGGCTCCCCTGTTGAGCAGGTGGGTGGCGTAGGTATGCCGCAGCACGTGGGGGCTCTTCTTTTCCAGGGATGTGACAGCGGAGAGGTACTTTTTTACCGTTCGCTGTACAAATACCGGGTACATCTGTTTTCCCGAACCGGTGACCAGCAGGAAGGCTCCGGGACCTTCAGCCGCACGGCCTTCCAGGTACTCCTGCAGCAGCGGGACCATTCCCGCAGGAAAAGGCACAATCCGCTCTTTTTGTCTTTTGCCGACAACGCGGAAAGTCCGCGCTTCCAGGCTGAGGCTTCCCACCGTAAGGCCCGCCAGCTCCGAAAGCCGCAGGCCCGTGCCATATAAGATCTCCAGGATCATCCTGTCGCGCAGGCCCGCGAACCCTGTGGGGAACTCGACCCGGTCAAACAAGGTCTCCATCGCCCGCTCCTCCACAAAAGAAGGGGGAGCCTTTCGCGTCCGGAGCATTTTCAGCTGCGCACCCGGGTCGGCGTTTATTATTCTTTTCTTTTTAAGAAACCTGTAGAAGGCGCGAAGCGCGGCTATTTTCCGGTTAACGGTCACCGGGCTGATCCCGTCGTCCGTAAGCCGGACTACCCAGCTCCGGACCATGGCCGGGGTTGCGCCGGCAGGATCTTCCTCCCCGAACTGAACCTGCAGAAATTCCCTGAACTGGCCGAGGTCCGTCCGGTAGGCGTTCAGCGTATGTCGGCTGACCCGCTTTTCGTGCACAAGGTATTCGGCAAATGCGTCCGGCAACATATCCTCTTATCTGGTTATCTGGCTGAGATTCTTCGGGCCGGCAGATTCGTCTGAAGCAGGTAAAATGCTTTTTGCCGGCCTATTCCGGGACAAATATATACGGAGAGGTATCAAACAAAAAGGCCATCTTGAAAAAGACGACCTGAATAGCTCATAACAAGGAAAATTTCTCCCTCCCTCCTGATCTTTACAATTCCTGACCGGGAAACGGAGACTAGTTCTCGTTGTTGTTGCCGTACATTCTTTCCTTGTACACGGCACGGAGAACTTCCTGACGACGACGTACCGAAGGTTTTTCAAAAGCCGTACGTGAACGCAGCTGACGCATGGTCCCTGTTTTTTCGAACTTCTTTTTGTACCTCTTTAACGCGCGGTCGATCGTTTCGTTGTCCTTGATATTAATGATAAGCATAAATGATATTTGTATATTATTATGGTCTGTACAATGCCAAAACAGGATGGCAAAGTAAATGTATTTTTAGACAAAAATCAAGAAATGATTTATTATATTTCGGTTATTTGCAGGCCATTCACCAAAAATGCAGCAAATGCCACACAGACTGGGTATCATTGATCTCGGGACCAACACCTTTCACCTGCTGATAGTCGACCAATCCGGTAGCGGAGCAGTACGTACGCTTCTGCACGAGAGCCGGCCCGCCCGGCTGGGGAAAGGAGGCATCAACCGGGGGGTCATTACCGGGGAGGCCATGGAAAGGGCAATGGACGTGCTTCGCTTTTTCCGCGAAAAGCTGGACGCTTTCGGAGTGGCGCCCGGCCAGGTATTTGCCTACGGCACCAGCGCCATACGAAACGCGGGAAACGGTCCTGAATTCTGCCGGCTGGTCTCTGCGGAAACCGGTATACCCGTTACGGTCATAGACGGGGACCGCGAGGCCGAATACATCTACCACGGGGTAAGGGCGGCCGGCTGCCTGGATGCCGACACCTCGCTCATCGTCGACATCGGCGGGGGAAGCGTGGAATTCATCATAGGCGATGCCGGCCAGATCCTCTGGAAGCAGAGCTTCGAGATCGGCGGTCAGCGGCTCCTGGAAAAGTTCATGCACCGCGACCCCATA
>JBEBSO010000352.1:0-4585 GCA_040394275.1 Telluribacter sp. | reverse complement strand
CACCGGTCACCTGCTGGATCCCGGTGAGCAGAAATACACCCTGCAATACTATCTTGACCTGGCCCGTCAACTGGAGGACGAGGGCGCCCACATCCTGGCCATCAAGGACATGGCCGGACTGCTCACCCCCCGGGCGGCGGAAGCGCTTATCGGCGGGCTGAAAAAGGCCGTAGACATGCCGATCCACCTTCATACCCACGACACGTCTTCCATCCAGTCGGCGACCTACCTGAAAGCGGTGGATGCCGGTATCGATATCATCGACTGCGCGCTGAGCTCGCTGTCCGGGCTCACCTCCCAGCCCAACCTGAATTCCATCGCGGCTGTGCTGCAGGGCCATCCCCGGGAAAACCCGGTCGATCTCAGGTCGCTGAACGCCTACTCCAACTATTGGGAAGACGTGCGGGAATGGTATTTCCCCTTCGAATCAGGCATGAAAGCGGGCAGCGCGGAAGTATACGAAAATGAGATTCCCGGTGGCCAGTATTCCAACCTGAAGCCCCAGGCGGTGGCCCTCGGACTGGGAGATAAATTCGAGCTGCTGAAGAAAAACTACAGCGTGGTCAACCAGCTGTTCGGCGACATCGTCAAGGTAACGCCTTCCTCCAAAGTAGTGGGTGACATGGCTCTTTTCATGACTTCCAACAACCTGACGGAAGCGGACATACTGGAGAAGGGCGCAACCCTCTCTTTCCCCGAATCGGTCCGGGGATTTTTCAGGGGCGAGCTCGGACAGCCATCGGGAGGCTTCCCTGAACCGCTCCGGACACTGGTCCTGAAAGGCGAGCCTTCTATCCAGGGCCGGCCCAACGAGCACCTTACGCCCATCGACTTCGGGGCTGACTTCAGCGCCTTCCAAAGTAAGTTTACGGCCCACAACGGGTTCAACGACTACCTGTCGTACAAGATGTATCCCAAGGTCTATGAAGAATTCTACGAGGCCCGCGAACGCTTCGGCGATGTAAGCATCATCCCTACTCCGGCGTTTTTCTATGGTCTGAAGCCCAACGAGGAAATCATCATCGGGATTGCCGAAGGTAAGAATATCCTGGTGAAGCTGCTGTTCGTATCCGAACCGGACGAGTCGGGGATCCGGCTGGTGACTTTCGAGCTCAACGGGCAAAGCCGGCAGGTGAGAATGCTTGATAAATCCAGGAAAACAGAGAGACCGAAAAATCCCAAAGCGGAAAAAGAGAACGAGGTAGGCGCGCCGCTGCAGGGCCTGCTGGCCAAAATCCTCGTGAAGCCGGGAGATAAGGTAAAGCCCAACACGCCATTGTTTGTCATCGAAGCGATGAAAATGGAAAGTACGGTCACTTCCGCGCAGGCAGGTACCGTCACCAGCATCTCGCTTAGGGAGGGTACCCTGGT
Source organism: Telluribacter sp. (assembly GCA_040394275.1). Lineage (GTDB taxonomy): Bacteria > Bacteroidota > Bacteroidia > Cytophagales > Spirosomataceae > JBEBSO01. The sequence continues at coordinate 3,214 of JBEBSO010000352.1, read as the reverse complement.
CGAACAGGACGACAGGGTGCTCGAAATCGGGTAACACTGTATGCGTCTGCACTTTTTAGGTTAAAAACTACCTGACGGAATACAGCTGAGGTGCCTGGCGGCCGAAAACCGTCCGGGCACTGTTTTTTTTTTACGGCAAACCGTTAACTTGTACCCGTTAACTCCCTTCTCCGCCCGGTCTTTCTCCCGGGATACGACCGCCTGCGCGGTTAAACCCTGCGCCACCGGGAAAAAACAGAAGCCGGGCCACCCGCCATCACCTTCTCTGAATAAAACAATTGCGCCAAAAGCAACCCGGAATACCAGGCATACACCCCGGCACAGAAACAATTTTTCCGGACTGGCTAGGACTTTTACCATAATTAATTGTTTAGAGAAAAGTATTTCACAATGGCTGACCCGGAGCTATACCTGCTTCCTGCGACAAGATGAAGAAAACGGACACCAAAAACCTGCAATTCCACGACCGGCAGCACGCTGCTCCCGAACCGCCGGCCGGGAGCTCCGAACCTTCGTTCCCTGTCTCCCCCGACTCGGAAATTCTTATCCATAAGGCGTTTGAGCACAGCTTCGACGAAGGGATAGAAATGCTGTACCGCTGGTACTATGTCCCGCTATGTAACCATGCCATCCGGTTTGTCCTGTCAAGGGAGGCGGCCGAGGACATTGTATCCGAAGTATTCTCCTCGTTCTACAACAGGAAATCCGGGGAAAAGCTGCAGGGCTCCTTCCGCGCCTATCTTTTCGCCAGCGTACGCAACAGGGCCTACAATTACGTCAGGTTTGAAATGCAGCGGAACCTCTCCCTGGACAAAGCCGACCGCCTGAGCGCGCTCGATCAGCAGCCCGATGAAATCACGGAATACGAAGACCTCTATCAATACATCGAGCGCACCGTCAACGCCCTGCCGGTCAGGCAACGGAACATCTACATGATGTGCAGGGTGGACGGGAAAAAATACGAAGAGGTAGCCGATGAGCTGAATATATCACTGAAGACAGTGAAAGAACACATGTACCGGGCCCTCCAGCACCTCAGAAAAGCGATCAGGGAGAAATGGCCCGTCAGCCTGGCCGGTCTTTCCCTTCTACTTGAACACTTATGAAAACCATGATAAACAAGGAAATAATATTCGGCTACTTTGCCGGCACCTGCAGCCCGCTCCAGAAAAAGCTCATTGCCGCCTGGGTAAAAGACGAAAAAAATGCCGAGCTGTTCTACCTCTGGCTGTGGGAATGGGAGCGAAAAAACGTCCAGTATGAATTTGATGTAGACCAGGGAATCCGGAGACACCAGGCCTGGCTGGAAGCGCTCGAAAACGAAGAGGAGCCGCCCGCTGCGCAAAGCACAGTCACCCGGCTGGTATGGATAAGAAAAACCCTGGCCGCCGGGGTCGTCCTTCTCACGCTCGCCGCGGTGGGAATCGCCACGAAAGACGCGCTGCGCTACCGGCACTACCAGACCACTTATGGAAAAATCGAAAAAATAACCCTTCCTGACGGCAGCCAGGTCACCCTGAATGCCAATTCTACCCTGAACGTGCCGCGCTTCGGATTCGGGGAGAAGTTCCGGGAAGTGTTCCTTCGCGGCGAAGCCAGCTTTGATGTCGTCCATACCCGGAACGGGACCCGCTTTTTTGTCCGGACCGAACATGCGATGGATATCGAAGTCCTGGGCACAGCTTTCAACGTATATACACGGCCATCGGGGGTAAAAGTGGTATTGCAGCGCGGCGCCGTCCGGCTGAACTACACCCGGGGAAACCGGCTGGAGCAGATTAAAATGAAGCCCGGGGAACTGGCCTCACTGGGTGCGGACGGAAATGTAAAGGTCCGGTTTACCCGGCAGGCCGAGCAATACTCCGATTGGAAGTACCACCGCTTTGTATTCGAAGACCTGACATTCCGGGAAATTGCCGGGAAGCTCGAAGAGGTATTCGGCACAAAAATCATCATCAAAGATCCCGAGCTGGCGGGACAGCTGATTTCCGGCTCCTTCCGTGCGCTTGACGCGGAGGAGCTGATCACGCTGCTCCGGGAGGCGCAGGACTTCAACTATACGAAAACGGAGCAGGAGCTGATCATCACCCAGCCCTGAAGCTGCCGCAGGGCCGGCCTGCGGGACCGTACCGGACAACGACATTTTCTGAACCAGTGATCACCTGAAAACCTGAGATTTCTATGAAAAAATCCCTATCAGTCCTGTTGCTGCTTTTCCTGGCAGGCGCCGGCCGGGCGCCGGTCGCTGCACAGCTCGTGGCAAGCAGCGTTTCCCACCTCCAGACCGATCCCAAACGGAAGGTACCGGAAGAGCACAAAAGACTGCTCAAGGAGGTGCTGACGGAATTTAAGAACCACTACCAGGTGGATATTCTGTTTTTCAACTACATGATCGATGAGCTGTCCGTGCCTGCAAAAGACGTGGTGCTCAGCCCGGATTTTGAAAAAAGCCTGCAGCAAGTGCTGAAATCGGTCGGGCTTACCTACAAAAAAGGGAAAAACGGAAGCTACATCATTACGCCCAAAGGCAGGCACCGAAACACCCCCGACCCGGTTCTTCCGGCGGGTTCTGCCGCTCCTTCCGCTGATCTGGCACCCGTGCTGCCGGGGATCACCGCACTGGCCACCCCGGTCCGCGAAAGCAGGAGCGGCTTTGAGCACCAGGTAAAAGGGAGGGTGACCGACGACAAGGGCGAAGGACTGCCCGGCGTAAGCATCCTGATCAAAGGCACGAAGCAGGGAACGCTGGCAGACACCGAAGGCAGGTTCGCACTGTCTGTCCCGGATGATAAAGCCGTGCTGGTATTTTCCTATGTAGGCTACCTGACGCACGAAGAAATCGTCGGCACCCGTACCAGCCTGAGCATCAGCCTTCAGCCCGACACCAAAACCCTGGACGAGCTCGTCGTGGTCGGGTACGGATCTGTCAGGAAAGGAGACCTGACGGGGTCCGTCGCCAGGGTAAGAGGGGATGATTTCAGAAGCCAGGGCATCACCCAGCTTTCGGAAATGCTCACCGGCACGGTAGCAGGCTTTGTCGGCAACCAGGGAACTTCCGCGGCCGGCGGCGGCTCGATGGAAATCAGGGGCCCCAACTCCCTCACGGCAGGCACCTCCCCCATGATCGTCATCGACGGGGTGATCTACAACGGGAACATCACTGACATCAACCCCAACGACATCGAAAGCATCGATATCCTGAAAGATGCAAGCT
>JBEBSO010000351.1:0-4594 GCA_040394275.1 Telluribacter sp. | reverse complement strand
AATAAGGGGCGTCTGCAGCTGAAATGCAACGGGAAATGTAAGCTGGCCAAAATACGGCAGGAACAAAACGAAAAAGAGGCTGCTCATGTGTTGAAACAGCTGCAGACCGAAATCTTCTACTACAGTCCGGCCCAACCTGTATACATCGCCGGCAACACCGTGTCGGGCCTCCCTGAAAAAGTCCGCCCGGCCACCTGCTATGGCGGGTTATATTCTTTCCTCTATACCGCAAAGCTGTTCAGGCCGCCCGATGCCGTTCGGCAGGGTTGATTTAATCCTCATCTTTTTTGGAAGGCAAAACCGCCTGCAAACCGGGTATGACGGTAGGTCGTATGGAAAGACCTGCTTTGACTTACCCCGGATTCCCGGTTGATTTATTAAATCACCTTGTTTGTTGACAAATCTCAGGATTGAAACTTCAAACGGTATGATTTCGATCATACGCAGGAGGGTAGGCCAACTGCTGAACTTTGTTCCGGAGTTGTACCGGCCTGCTGATCCAACTTTTTAAATTCTTCGAACTTTTTATAATCATATAATGACCATAAATGAATTCGCATGCAGACAGGCGGTGAGTTCTGTAATTGAACTTTAGAACTCTCTGAGCTTCTTTAACTCATTAAATTATTTATACAGATGAATCATATCAAAGCATTGAAATATATCCTGGTGTGGGGAGCATTTGTCCTGCTGGGATCCTGCTCCAAAAAGGATGACGTCGTCCCCCCCGATGAGCTGGAAGGCCTTCAGTTGACGACCACTATGTCCAATGACCGGCATAAGATTGAATTATATACGGCCACGGGTAAATTTCAGACCGGTTACAACGCAGTGTACTTCCGGATAAAGAACACGGACGGCAGCCTGGTGAACAACGCCGCAGCAACCTGGACGCCGGTCATGCACATGATGAGCATGATGCACTCCTGTCCGTCTTCCCCGGTCACCAAAAAGGAAAAGGCGCTGTCGACCTATGGAGGCTACCTTGTTTTTCAAATGGCCGGGAGCGACATGGAGTATTGGGAGCTTACCCTAAACTATTCGATTGACGGCGCTGACTATACCGTGAAGGACAAAATACAGGTGGCAGCTGCTCCCGGACGCGTCGTGGAGTCTTTCCAGGGGAGCGACGGCAAACGGTATGTAATGGCCCTGGCTGAACCTGCGCATCCGCGTGTCGCCGTGAACGATATGAAGGCAGTGGTGTACCGCATGGAATCCATGATGAGCTTTGTTCCGGCAGACGGCTACAGGATCAGGATCGACCCGAGGATGCCGGGAATGGGCAATCACGGTTCACCCAATAATACGGACCTCATCCAGGGTGAGGACAAAATGTACCACGGCAAGCTGAGCCTTACGATGACCGGTTACTGGAAGATAAATCTCCAGCTTCTGGATCCGTCCCTGGGCACGGTAAAAGGCGAAGCGGTGACCGAGGCCAACCCGGGCAGCAGTATTTATTTTGAATTGGAATTTTAAGCGATGGACAGGAAAACCACTGCCCGCCCGGGTGCCGGAAGCACGTACCTGTAAAACCCAGTTATGATGTATCGACGATTGATAATAGCCTGCCTGCTGGGCCCGGCGCCGGTGATGGCCCAGACCGGGAGTGATGCCAGGTCAGACACTTTAAAAACCACACAGTTGGACGAGGTGGTGATCATCTCTCAGAAAAACCTGTCCGAAAAGGCTGCGAAGCCTTTGTCCACCCTGGAGAACTACCTGGAAAAGGCGAGCGCGGTGAATATGGTCAGGCGGGGGAACTACGCCTGGGAGCCGTTCCTGAACGGGATGGCATCGGAGCGAAGTGTGATCACCATTGACGGGATGCGGATCTATGCGGCATGTACGGATAAAATGGATCCGGTTACTTCCTACGTGGAGATCACCAACCTGGCGAAGGCAAATGTGCATTCCGGGCAGTCCGGCTCCACGGGGGCTACCATAGCCGGCAGCCTGGACCTGGTGAGGAAGAAAAGTTTTTTTGACGAGGAAAGGACATTCGGAGGTACGGCCTTTGCCGGCTTTGAAGCCAATAACCGGCAAAAGATAGCCGGCAGCACCTTGTCCTATTCCGGTCCCGGCTTTTTCACGGATGTTGACTTTACTTTCCGTGATGCCGGGAATTACAAAGCGGGCGGCGGTGAGGAGATATTGTATTCGCAGTTTACCAAATACAATGTATCCGCCATAGCGGGCTACAAGATGGACGAGCACCAGCACATAGAAGCATCTGTCATTTATGACCATGCCCTGAATGTAGGTTATCCTGCCTTGCCTATGGACGTAGCGTTGGCGAAGGCATTCATAGGTTCGGTCGAATATGTACGTCACCATGTGTCGCCTTCCATAACGCAATGGCAGACCAAATTGTATTATAACGATGTGACGCATGTGATGGACGACAGCCGGCGCCCGCTTGTGCCCGTGCGGATGGATATGCCGGGATGGAGCACCACGGCGGGGTTCTATTCCCTGCTGCAGGGAGATAAGGGCCGGCACAGCTGGAAGGCCAATGTAAGCGGGCACCACAACCGGTCCCTGGCGGAAATGACGATGTATGCCAATACCCCTGGCACGAAAGATATGTTTATGCTTACCTGGCCGGGCGTGCATACCAGCTACGGGGATGTATTTGCCGGGGATATATACCCGCTTTCGCAAAGGTGGAAAATGAACGTGAGCGCAGGCCTGGCCGTCCACAACAACCGGATTGACAACCTGCTCGGGCTGGAGAGCCTGAAGATATTCTACCCGGCTCTGCAAAGAAGCAGAACCCGCCTGCTGAAGAGAGCGGCGGCTTCCTTTCAATATGAAAGAGCGCAATGGCTTTATAACTTCGGTCTGGCTTACGGTGACAGGGCGCCGGGCGTTTCGGAGGGGTACGGGTTTTACCTGTTCAACAGTTTTGACCGCTTTGATTATATCGGCAATCCCGGAATGAAAAACGAAAAGTCAGCCTCTCTCAACGGGGGGGTATCGTACAGGCAGCCGGGGTTGTCGACGAAGCTGTCCGCCTCTTATTTTTATCTGGCGGATTATATCATCGGCCGGCCGCAGCCCGGGCTCAGCGCGATGACCATTGGTGCGGCCGGGGTGAAGGTGTATGAGCAGCTGAAGTATGCCCGTATCCTGAACGCTTCCGCGGATGTCAGGTACCAGCTGTCAGATCACTGGCTGTGGTCGAACCGGCTGAGCTACCGGGCGGGTACGGGGGAGAAGGTGGGCAACCTCCCCCTGATGCAGCCCCTTATCTGGGGCTCGGAAATGATGTATTCCGTAAAAAGCTTTACGGCAGATGTCTCGGTAAACGGGGCGGCCGGACAGGGCAGGTTTAACCCCGGTTTCGGGGAAAGCGCCTTGCCGGCCTACCTGGTGATCCACCTGTCCGCTTCCAACCGGTTTAAGCTGGGAAAACAGTCTTTATTGCTAAAGGCAGGTGTAGAGAACCTTCTGGACAGGAGCTATACCACTTTCAGTGACTGGAACCGCTTGCCGAGAACGGGAAGGAATTTTTACCTGAATGTGGTATACGGTTTCTGACCGGCCCGCCCGGAACAGGCTCACCCTGCATCCAGCGGGAAGCTGATCGTAAACAAGGTCCCGACGCCCTCCTCCGACTGCACGTCGATCCGGCCGTGATGGGCGTGCACGATGGAAAGCGTAGATGCGAGGCCGATGCCCATGCCGGTTTTTTTACCGGTAAAGTAGGGCTCGAAGATTTTGGTCATGATGTCCTCGCTGATGCCTATGCCATTGTCTGAAATCCGGACCTGCGCGTCGTTCCCCCAGTTTCGGGTGACAATGCTCAGCACGCCTGTTTCTTCGACCATCGCCTCGATTGCGTTGTTGATCAGGTTGAGAAAAGCCAGCTGGAGGGAAGTCTTGTCCAGCGCGATCCTCAGGTCGTCTTCGGGATTCTGCCGGATGACCCTTATTTTCTTTAGTTTGAGGCGGTCCTGGGCCATGGCAAGCGTCTCATCCAGCAGCCGGGGCAGGGAGTAGGGCACCAGCGGCATTTCGGTCGGCTTGGAAGACTGCAGCAGCTGGGTGATCAGGTCGTTGATCCGGTTGCAGTTCCGCTTGATGATGCCGACATAAAACTTTTCGTCTTCGTTGGCCAGCTCGGATTCCAGCTGCTCGGCGGAGAGATTGATGTTGGTAAGGGGGTTCCTCACTTCGTGCGCCAGCATCCGGATCAGCCGCTCGGTGACCGACATCTTTTCCAGGAACAGCCGTTCTCTCTCCGTTTGCTTGCGGAGGGTGATGTCGTGCAGGCTGACCTGGATGTAGGTGCTTTCGAAATGTGATTCGAGGGAGGCGGACAACCCGCAGAACCGCTTTTCACGGTTGGCCGACAGCAGCTTTACTTCCAGGTTGCGGATGTCCGTACCGCTACATACCTTCGCCCAGTAGGCGTCCAGGTTTTTGTGGTCCAGGATGGAAGACAGGGGCCTGGCCCTGATTTCTTCCCGGTTGTACCCGGTGAGCTCCTGGGCCGTTTTATTGGCGTCGAGGATCATACCGTTTACATCGGTAATGAACAGGATGTCGCCGGATTCTTCGAAGATCTGCCGGTAGCGCCGCTCGC
>JBEBSO010000350.1:0-4596 GCA_040394275.1 Telluribacter sp. | reverse complement strand
TGCAGAAGGTGGAAATCATCGATGCCGGTGATACCAACTTCCTGGAAATGCAGCCGGTAGACCGGTGGGTATTCCGCGAAGAAAACGACAAGATACTGGATATGAAAGTGGTGGAAGATTCGGGAGAATCTGAAAACCTGAAGCCCGGTATGATTGTTTCTGTACGTCGCCTGAGAGACGAAAACTCCAGCCTGAAACGCCGCGACCTGAAACTGGTTACTGCCCGTGATGCCCAGGCAGCGGTAGCAAGACCGACGCTCATGGGTATTACCCAGGCTTCCCTGGGTACCGAGAGCTTCATGTCGGCGGCTTCCTTCCAGGAAACGACGAAAGTGCTGAGCGAAGCTGCCGTCCGCGGCAAGCGCGACGATCTCCAGGGATTGAAAGAGAACATCATCGTAGGACACCTGATCTCCGCCGGTACGGGCTTGCGTAAATACGTAAACATGTCCATCGGATCCAAGGAAGAATACGATTCTCTCGTGGAATCCAGGGAAAGGTCCAAATCCAAAAAGCAACGTGAGACAGTGAACTGATCCTGTCGCACACCCAAAAAGCCAGCCGTCTGACAGGCTGGCTTTTTTTGATTTTTCACCAGCTAACCCGGGCCCCGGCCTGCCTTCAATTCATTACGATGGAAAACAACAACCAGGAACCTGAACAACAGATCAACGTCGAGATCTCAGAAGAAATGGCGGAGGGGATTTACTCCAATCTCGCCATGATCGCACATTCCAACAGCGAGTTTGTGCTGGATTTTATCCGCCTCATGCCGGGCGTACCGAAAGCGAAAGTCAAGGCCCGGATCATCATTACGCCGGAGCATGCCAAAAGACTCGTCCTGGCGCTGAAGGACAACATACGGAAGTACGAAGAGACGTACGGGTTCATTCCCCAATCTTCGAATGACAACCCCAACTTCAATATACCGACTACTTTCGGCGGGCCCGGCGGAGAGGCCTGACGGAAAGGCGGGACCACTCCGTCCCGGTGACTATCCCCGCATACACCAGGAAAATAACCAGTTTGACGAGGATCTGGGCGGACTTGTGCTCCATGGAGATCAGCGTCGACAGCCCTATCAGCACGGCCCCGGATAAAATATACGCCAGGGCAGCGCCTACCTGGTAGGGCACGGGATAGAATTTCTGCCCGAATACATAGCTGGCCACGGTCATTACGATACCTGAAGCCGCAAATGCGATCCCGCAGCCCAGGTAGCCGACACGGGGTACCAGCAGGAGGTTGAGCGCTACCGTGACAGATACCCCCAGGAGCGTGATATAGGTGCCGTAGCTGGTTTTGTCGGTGACTTTGAACCAGGTAGACAGGTTGTAGTAAATCCCGAGGAAGAGGAATCCCAGCAGCAGCCACGGAATTACCGGCAGGCCTTCGTGGTATATTTCCTTTCTCAGGAAGACATAGGCCAGCATATCCAGGTTCAGGCTGATGCCCACCCACATAAGTACACACACAATGACAAACCACTTCATCAGCCCGGCAAAAATTTCCGGCGCATCTCTGTCTTCCGCCTTGGAAAAAAAGAACGGCTCGGCCGCGTATTTGAAAGCCTGTATCGCCAGGTTCATGAATATGGACAGCTTATAGGTCTGGGTATAGATGCCTATGGCATCTTTGGTCGATCTGCCGGGGTAAAAATGATCCGGCAGCAAAAACTGCAGGAATGCCCGGTCAAAAAGCATATTGGTGACACCCGCAAGGTTCATGATCATGATGGGAAAAGCATACACCCACACCGGCCTGAACAGCTTCCAGCTCCAGGTAAACCTGAATACCGCCAATTCCTTACGCAGGAAAAACAAAAAGGAGCAGCTGGCCAGGAGATTGGCCAGGATGATGTACCAGGCCGCATGCTCCGGCTCGTAAAAAAGCTCCGCGAGCGGCCTGAAAGCCAGCAAATACCTGCCCTCGTAGATATCCCGGCATACAATGAGGAAGAAGAGGTTGAGGCCGATGGTGATGAAAATATTCGCCAGCCGGATCCAGACAAACTTCCCTACCTTCTTTTCCAGCCTCAGCTTCGCAAAGGGTATGGCCACTATGCCGTCCACCGCCATGATAATGGCAAACCACCGGAGCAGGATGGTATCGCCGGGATATTTCAGGAAGGCCGCGATCTCTCCGGCAAAAAGGTAGATTCCCCCCGAAAATACCACGCTCACCACGATTACCGCGCTGAGGATCAGGTTGTAATATTGCGCACGGTCCTCCTCCTTCCTGGCAAACCTGAAAAACGTCGTCTCCATGCCGAAAGTATAGAGCACGTAAAGCACACCGGCATAGGCATAAAACTGCGACTGGGAGGCCAGCAGCGCCGGGTCAAACAGGCTCGTATGCAGTATGACCAGCAGGTAATTGAGCAGCCTGCCCAGCATGGTGCTCACCCCGTAGGAAGCGGTCTCGCCCAGTAATTTCTTAAAAACACTCATGAAAATAACGGAGGTAGGTTGTTCCGGTTTATGAACCTTCCGATTCCCGCAAAATTCCACCCGTATTCGGCAATAGATCGCGGCCCGCAATTTTATTTTGCTCCCGTGCGCTCCCGCTCTCCTCATTTTGCCGGCACACCCGGCGGGAGGGCCACTAAAAAAGCCTTCCCGATTCAGAAGGAAGGCTCCGGATTGAGGCTGATGTATTCTGACGGCTTGCTTCCGGCTACTCTCATTCAAATGCCGTAATAATGTCGGCAATGATATTGGAGATCCGCTCCCATCCCTCCTCGGTCTGCAGCTCCACATCCAGCATCCTTTCGCGGAAGTCGGAAGCGGCAGCCAGGTAATAAGCCCCGGCGGTAACGAGGCTCAGCAGGGCCTGCATATCCCGGCACCTGGGCAGGTCGCCGATCTTTTCTACGATATTCCGTGCGTTTTCATTCCGGATATCGGTCAGCAGCGTCTTCCCGGAGGTCAGCTCCCACCTGATCAGCTCGCGGGTAGCTTTCCGCCTGGTGAGCTCGTCCAGGGTAGTTTTCATTACTTCCCGCCACGCATCTCCCCTTCCCTTTTCCGCTACGCTATAGCTTTCACTGAAAGAACTGCCTACCGCCGTAGTAAACTGGCCTGCTTTCACATAGCTCTCCATCAGGCCCTCCACCCCTCCGAAATACCTGTAAATCAATACTTTGTTTACTCCGGCTGTCCGCGCGATCATATTTACCCCGATCTTTTCCGCCCCGGACTGCTCGATGACTTCTTCCAGCGCTTTAAGAATCTTCCCTTTGGTACGCGATTTATCCCGCTTTCTTTCTTTGGTATCCATATTATTCCGGCTTAAAATATAGAAGGTCAGTGAAAAACACCAACCAGCTGCCTGCCTCCGTCAGAACTTCGGGCACGACAGCTGCTTCTGCTTTCTTTTTCCGCGATGCTTGCTTGGCGGGAAGTTTTCCAGGATGTAGCTGAGCGAAATCTCATGCGCGCCCCCGCTTCCTGCCCCCAGGGTCGATATGGTGGTATCGTAGCTGTAACCGACTGAAAATTTGTCCTGCCTGAAACCGATCAGCCCGACAAGGGCCTCATGGTTATTGATGTTCACATTGTACCTCTTGATCGGGATCCCCCGGTACCAGGCTCCGAATACCAAAGGAGAATAGGTCACATACATACCCACATCGAGCTGGTCATATTTTCCCTGCTTCTTGTAGATGATGGCCGGGGAGATGGTTTTTTCCTTATCCAGCTCGTTGCCCAGGAAGGTAAAACCCGCAAAGGGAATCCGCAGCCCCATATGAAAAGTGGTCTTCATGGGGAGCCTGGCAATTTCCAGGCTGGTGAACGACTGGGAGGGCCGGTTGATGTGGTGCGTGGACAGGCCGATCCAATACCAGTCCGAATAGGCCATGACGCCCGCCCCGAAATCCGCGTAGGAAACCTGGGCGGCACCGTTTACGACATTATCGCCCGTCCGCTCGTGAACCAGGTAGCCGTCCGAGGAAAACTGGTCTCCGAAGGTAAGCCCGAAATAGTCGATGGACCGGGTCGAAAATCCCCCCTGCAGCCCCATCCTGATAAAATTCTCCTCGTTCAGCTGCATCTGGTACGAATACTGAAGCCCCACATCGGTCGACTTGAAGGTACCTTCCCCCTGTAAATCACGCATCACCGAAAGGCCGATGCCGCTGTTAATCGAGGGCAGATGCATATCCACCCCGAATGAGCTGGTTACAAAATTGGCAGAGATAGCAGGCCACTGGTTACGGTAATTGGCCGTGAACCGGGTCCCCAGGCTTCCCCCTGCCAATGCCGGGTTGAGATAAAGCGGATTGGCGTAAAACTGAGAATATTGTACATCCTGGCTCCAACCTTTTGCGGAAATCAGGATCATTATGATTAGTAAAAATCTTGCAAACATATCTCCATTGAAGTTGATCAGGATCGAAGTCTCTCCGTGTGATAATACGCCGGCTTTGACACAAATAACGCTTAGATTACGTATTAAATATAAATTTAGGCTAAATTTCGTTTTAATAGGAGTCTGGCACCGGGTTTCCTGAAAGATGAGATGGGTATTACGAAAAACGAATGGCAAAACGGAAATTTATATATCTGGCCGGCACCTTCCTCCTGACATGGATCG
>JBEBSO010000349.1:0-4608 GCA_040394275.1 Telluribacter sp. | reverse complement strand
GCGCAGGAAACAGCATGGAATAAATGCATGTATGTCATGAATTTTTCTCATGCATTTATTCCATGCCCGGCAGGAGAGTGCCCCGGGGGGCTACGGCTGCAGCGTGAGCTTGCCGAAGCGGGCCGGTCTGTGAAAAGCCGGGGTTTCGCCGCTCATGGTCGGCTGCCAGCAGAGAAACTCGCAGTTTTCCGGGCTGCATTCCCAGTCCGCGGATCCCGGATCTTTGAAGAGTACGATCCGGTACAGGTTCAGGCGAAAGGTCCGGGCGGTTTCCGGCCCGATAAAGGAGAGCGGTATTTCCAGCTCGCCCTTCCAGGATTTCTCTCCCTTTACTGCATGGTAGTTGATCCCCGTCTTCTCGAAGGGCGCCATTTCCGGTACCCCGAAGTCGGCGCCGGTGGGGTTGTTGATCCAGGCGACAAAAAGGGCCTGGTTGGGATTGACCTCTATTTCGAGATACCGTTTGGGAACGTCCCCCCCGGCGCTGATGAACACTTCAAATACTTCCTGCCTCCAGAGCTCGGAGTTGTATTCGGTATAGGTATTGGCGTCCACGAAGTCGTCGTCGGGGCACTCAAAGGCAAATTGCAGGTATCCGCCGTTCCGGCGCAGTTTTACATGCGTTCGCTTTTTGCTCTGTTTCCCGTCGGTGGCCCGGAAAAACCGGGGATCTGCGATAGAAAGCCATTTGTCTCCTTTAAGGGTGAGTTCTTCCATGTTTGTCTAAAGTAAAATAAATGATAACCGTATACCGGGCAAAGGTACTCTTCAGCGGCTTTTCCGGCGCACGGACATAACACAAGCAGAAAATTAAAAAAAATAGTATTAAAAAAATATAATTTTGCAGAAGCATCGGACCGGCTTGTTCCGCAGGCCGGAAGAATTCATTTTTTTCTTTTGATTAACTCAGATTAATCACGCATATTTAAAACCCAAACTTAAATTTTTATTATGTCAAACAAAAAAACTCCTGTACGTGTCCTCGTTGTAGGCTGTGGAAACATGGGGTCTTCTCATGCCATTGCCTACCATAACAACGAAGGTTTTGAGATCTGTGGATTGGTTTCCTCAGGAAAAAGTAAAGAAGTCCTGAACGCGAAATTGGGCGGAAAATATCCCCTGTTCAGCGACTATGATGAGGCGTTGAAAGCTACAAAACCGGACGCAGTATGCATTTCCACCTACCCTGATACCCATGAGGCTTTCGCGATCAAAGCGTTTGAAGCCGGAGCTGATGTCTTTATCGAAAAACCCCTGGCAGATACCGTGGAAGGTGCGGAGCGCGTAGTGGCAGCTGCACGGAAAGCGGGCAAAAAACTGGTAGTGGGCTATATCCTTCGTCACCACCCGTCCTGGGAGCGCTTTATCGAAGAAGCCCAGAAGCTCGGCAAGCCCCTGGTCATGCGTATGAACCTGAACCAGCAGAGCCAGACGGATATGTGGACGCTGCACCGCAACCTGATGAAAAGCCTGAGCCCCATCGTGGACTGCGGCGTTCATTACATCGATGTGATGTGCCAGATGGTACGCTCCAAGCCTGTGGCGGTGAGCGCGATCGGCGCGCGGCTGACGGACGATATCCCGGCCGACAATTACAATTACGGTCAGCTGCAGATCCGTTTCGAAGACGGTTCGGTAGGTTGGTATGAGGCAGGCTGGGGCCCTATGGTCAGTGAAACCGCTTTCTTTGTGAAGGATGTTATCGGGCCGGAAGGATCGGTTTCCATCGTAGCCAAAGAGGCGGGGGGAGAAGGCAAGTCGGGCTCTATTGAAGCGCACACCAAAACGGAATCGCTGCGTGTTCACCATGCACAGCTCGATGAAAAGGAACGTTTTGCGAAAGAAGATACCTGGATAAACCTGCAGGATGAACCGGATCACCAGGAGCTTTGCAACCGCGAGCAGCGCTTCTTTTTGCACTCGATCCTGGAGGACGCAGATCTTTCCGACCACATGGACGATGCGGTCAACAGCCTCAGGATAGCCATCGCCTGTGATGAGTCCGTCCGTACCGGCAAAATTGTATCATTTTCATAAGCACCCATTTTGATGAAAACGGAAGAAATACCCGTAGGGGTCGTGGGGCTGGGTCTGATGGGTTGCAGTATTGCCACCTGTCTTCTGATTGCGGGGCATCCCGTGATCGCCGTGGCTCCGATTCCTAATGACCTTGACCATGCCTTAAAACGGATTACTGACCACCTCGAGCGGTCCCTGGAGAAGGGACTCGTAGACGTGCAGCCCGAACATTACCTCAAAAATCTCGTCATTACCGAAGACTACGGTGCGCTGAAGCAGGCCCGCCTGGTCATAGAATGTACGATCGAGAACGCGCAGGTGAAAGAATCCGTATTCCGTAAGGTGGAAGACGTGATTGCGCCGGACGCTTTCCTGGCCAGCAACACTTCCGCGATACCCATCAGCACCCTCCAGAAGATGACGCGTCACCCGGAGCGGTTTTACGGGCTTCACTGGGCAGAGCCTGCACATACCACCCGGTTCCTGGAAATCATCTGCGGTGACCAGAGCGACGTGGAAAGGGGAGAATACCTCTATGAGCTGGCGCACCAGTGGAAAAAGGAGCCGATCCTGGTCCGGAAGGACATTCGCGGCTTTATCACCAACCGCCTGATGTATGCGATGTACCGGGAGGCGATCAACCTGGTGGAAAACGGCTACGCCACCATCGAGGACGTGGACCGTTCCTGCCGTAACAATGCGGGCTACTTCATGACCTTTGTCGGGGTGTTCCGCTGGATGGACCTGACCGGTGTTCCGGCCTACCATACGGTGATGAAGGACATGTTTCCGACGCTCTACAACGGTACGGAGGTCCCCAAGCTGATCGATGATATTGTGAAAGCCGGGGGCAGGGGCGTGGCCAATGCACACGGGTTTTATGAATATACGCCCGAGGAGGCCAAAATGTGGGAGGAAACCTTTACACAGTTCAGTTATGAAATCAGGCAGCTTGCGCTTAAGTATCCTGCTGATATCGTCAAACAAAAATTAAAAGAAAAAGAGCATGCTGATCATTGATGCGCATCTTGACCTTTCCATGAATGCTCTGGAATGGAACCGTGACCTGACCAGGCCGGTTTCCGAAATCAGGGAAAGGGAGACAGGAATGACCGATAAGCTGGACCGTGCGATAGGCGTTGTGTCCCTTCCCGCGCTGCGTGAAGGAAAAATCGGCCTGGTGGTCGCTACCCAGATTGCCAGGTACGTGGAGAAGGGGAGCAATCTCCCGGGGTGGCATTCGCCGGCGCAGGCCTGGGCACAGAGCCAGGGCCAGCTGAGCTGGTACCGTGCCATGGAAGATCTTGGCGAGATGAAGCAGATTTCGGACCTGGAAGGGCTCAACAGGCACATCGAATTGTGGGAGGATGAATCCGTCCCGGATGCGGACAAGCCTGTCGGCTATATTCTCAGCCTCGAAGGAGCCGATTCGCTGATCGACATCAGCTACCTGGAAAAAGCGTACGCAAACGGGCTTCGTGCGATGGGGCCTGCTCACTACGGACCGGGCAGATACGCTCCGGGCACCGGCATGACCGGCCCGCTCACCGCGATGGGAGTGGAGCTTGTCCGGGAAATGGACCGGCTGGGGATGATCCTCGACATCACGCACCTCACGGACGAAGGCTTCAGGCAGGCGCTTGACCTGTTCAAAGGACCGGTATGGGCGAGCCACCACAATTCGCGGGCGCTGGTAGACCACCAGCGTCAGCTTACGGATGATCAGATACGCGAGCTGATCCGGAGGGATGCCGTGATAGGCGGATCCCTGGATGTCTGGATGATGGTCCCGGGCTGGGTGCGCGGCAAATCTGACCCGGTTAAGGACGGGGCGCCGCTCGAAAGGATCATCGATCACTACGACCAGATCTGCCAGATCGCAGGAAACAGCCGGCATATCGCGGTAGGCAGCGACCTTGACGGGATGTTCGGGAAGGAGCAATGTCCGTACGATCTCGAGACCATCGCCGACCTGCAGCACCTGGAAGGCCTCCTGAGCAAGAGAGGTTATACGGACGAAGATATCCGGAACGTGCTGCACGGCAACTGGCTTCGTTTCATCAGGAAAAATTGGAAATAACGCAAAACAGATTATTAAGCATGACAACTCCCGAACAACAACTCGAGAAATTGGGTATAATACTTCCTCCGGCCTCGGGTGCGACAGGTGTTTTCAAAGTAGTCTACGTAGACGGAAAGCACGCATACGTATCCGGTCATGGTCCGGTGAAGGAAGACGGGTCTATGATTACCGGTAAAGTGGGGGCCGATCTTTCGGTCGAAGAGGGTAAGCTGGCTGCCCGGCAGGTGGGCCTGGCCATCCTGGCTTCCCTAAGGGCGCATTTCGGTTCTCTGGATAAAGTGAAAAGAGTGATTAAAGTACTCGGTATGGTCAATTGTCCCTCCGATTTCGCCAGCCAGCCGCAGGTAATCAACGGCTGCAGCGAATTATTCCGGGATATCTGGGGCGAAGACCTGGGCCTGGGCGTGAGAAGCGCCGTCGGTATGGGATCGCTTCCCGGCCAGATTTCGGTAGAGGTGGAGGCGCTGTTCGAGATACACTGAGCACCCCGGCCATAAGAAAAGCCT
>JBEBSO010000348.1:0-4619 GCA_040394275.1 Telluribacter sp. | reverse complement strand
CAAATGCCTTTGCCGTCCCGGAGCTTGGACAGCCGCACATAGATGTCGCCGTTCCCGGCCACCGCGACGTGGCGGGCCTTCCCCAGGTTTTCGGCAACAACCCGTACCGAAAATCCTGCAGGCACCACGATATCTTTGGGATCTACGCCGGTTCGCGGTGCTTCCGGTGCGTTTTTATAGGCAAACAGGCTCAGGGCTCCCGCGATCAGTAACGCAGAGGCAGTTGTTCTTTGTAATTTACGTAGCATTTGATGTATAAAAGTATTGAGAGAAAAAATCCGGAAGGATGGCCCCGTATCAGGATTTCAAAGGCCGGCGGTCTCCAAATCTCCCCAATATACTACTAAATTTATGATGTATACGAATCGGGAGTCGTCAGCGGCACCCCGCAGCCGGTACGCAGCAGTTTGATCATCCCGTATCCTGTTCGGTTTGTCCTGTAAAAACTAAATAGGGAATAATCACATAAAAATTGATTAATTTGACGTCACGATCCGGTGACGGACCCGGGAAGGTCCCGGAAAAACATCGCTTGAGGATGAGCCAGAGCTATAATGTAATTTCCAGGAAAAAACCCTCGATCCCTGTCAGCCCGGGGCTCAGGAAATACCTGAAGGCTTACCAGCGGGAAACCAAAATGCCCGTCGGGTACCAGGATCTCTTGCATTTTACCGAATCGGTGCCTGTTCTTGACAAGTACGGCAGGGACACACTCTGGGAAACGCCGATCTATTACCATGCCGATGCCGAGCGGATTTACAGCGGGCTCAAAAAAATATATGCCATGCTCAAAGCCTCGGGTAACCTGAGGATCGTAGAGCACAAATACATCGAGCGCATCGACTATTGCACCTTTGGCAACTCCAACCCTTTCCGCATCAAGATTGTCAACCGGCTCAATGATGTATACGATTATTATTACGTAAAGCGGACCGACGCCTCCCGCATCTACGGGCTGGAGCTGGAGGAGATCCTTTCACCCAACCAGGTAAATTACCTGGTGGACGGCAATACACTGGTGGAAGAGCACATCGCCGGCATCCCCGGGGACGTCTTTGCCAAGACCAGGCTTCATCACCCGGATTACAACATGACGCGTGTCGCCAAGGAATTTGTCAAATTCAACGAACGCTGACTCATTACGCTCCTGGGCGACATGAGGTCCTATAACTTCGTCATGCAGATTACCCCCGATTTTGATGATTTCCAGTTCAAATTGCGCGCAATCGACTTTGACCAGCAGTTTTATGAAGGGGACCTGAAAATATATATGCCGCAATTTTTTAAGGAAAATCTCCCCTATGTAAAGCTGGCCATGGAATACCTCACGGACAAAACGGTCCTGCAGTACCAGCAGGAGGAGCAATCCTCCATCGTCCACCAGGTCAGGAGCGAGCGGCACCGCCTGGCAGCCCTCCGGGATGTATCAAAAATCGACGAGCTGTCCACCCCCGAAAAAGTAGAGCAGCTCAAAACCGGGCTGGCCGGATACCACAACAATCCCCTGTATCTCCAATGCAGCTCCATGGGGGACATTATCGAACTCAATATCAAAAACATCATCAGGCAGGTCAGGCGCTGACGCCGGGAGCTCCTGCTTCACTTCTCACCTGTAGCCGATACCAATCCGCCGTATGCGCCGACACTTCTGCCTCATCGCCGTTTGCTTCATGACCTGTATACAGGCGTCCGCCCAGCCCGAGACGCCCCTGTACCCGGGCCGGATCCCCAACAACCTGGAAGTACCTGATACCGGGTATTATAAATCCACCGGGTCCGATGACTCCCTCGCCTATGAAGTATCCATACCGACACTCAGGCGCTTTATGCCTTCCGGAGCCCGCGAAAAAATACCCGCGGTGATCATCTGCCCCGGCGGCGGCTACGGCGGGCTGGTCACCAAAAGAGAGGGCAGCGAGGTAGCAAGGGCGCTGGCTGCCCGGGGTATTGCCGCGTTTGTGCTGAAATACCGGCTCCCAAACCGGAAGAAACAGGCCGATCCGTCCGAAGCGCCGCTCCAGGAAGCGTTGGAAGCCATCCGGACCGTACGGCACAAAGCCGTCCGCTGGCGGATTGACCCTTCCAGGATCGGGATAATGGGATTTTCAGCAGGCGGTCACGTCGCCGCAACGGCGGGTACTCACTTCGACAAGATGCCCGCTTACCTGCCCGGGGAGGTACGCCCCGACTTCCTGCTGCTGGTCTACCCCGTCATCAGCCTTTCCGACTCGACAGGCCACAGGGGCAGCCGCGACAACCTGCTGGGCCCGCAGCCTGCGCCTGAAAAAATCCGGGCCTTTTCCAACGAGCTGCAGGTTTCGGCAAATACCCCGCCTGCTTTCCTGGTGCACTCCGGGGCAGACCAGGTCGTATCAGTAAAGAACAGCCTTCATTTTTACTCAGCCCTGCTTCGTCAGCAGGTCCCCGCAGCGCTTCATGTGTATTCCAGGGGCAGGCACGGGTTTCTTGACTACCCCTCCTTCGATGAATGGTTCGGCAGGTGCCTGGAATGGATGAAAAGCGAGGGATTCCTGTAAAATAGCCTCACCTGCCGCAGGACATCCGCCGCAACGGCGGGAATCCGGATGTATATACTCTCCACTTCTTTTTTTGATAGCCCCGGAGCTCCGTTTATGGAGCGTACGGGATTTTATTTAATAAAAAACAAGCAGGCAGGTAGGGTAACCCGCCAAAATCTTGTCATCTCAGTCAAAGGGCAATAAATCTTTGTAAAGTGAATAAAAATAAGCATAAAAGCACATCCGGTTCGCCGCAGCCGGAAAGTCATGTAAATGCTTTAAAGACCGATTCCCAGCCCCAAAGGCCGGCCCCCGGGACGGATAAGGAATTTTTTATCCGCCAGGCTTTTGAGAAAAATGCTGCGGCAGGGTACGAGCTGCTGTTCAGGCTCTACTACAGCACGCTTTGCAGCCATGCCGTCCGGTTTGTCTATACCAAAGAGGCCGCCGAGGACCTGGTGGCCGACGTCTTTTATACGTTTTGGAAAAAAGAAAGCTTCCGGCACATATCCAGCTCCTACCGTGCCTATCTCTTCACGGCGGTACGGCACAAATGCTTCAATTACCTGCGCTGGGAGCTGGCCAGGGAAAGCGGCGAAAGCCTGGAAGAGTCTGCCGCGCTCTCCTCGCTCCCGCAGCCCGACCACGTGATGGAGTACGACGAACTCTGCAGCAGGCTGGAAAGGACCATCGAGTCCCTTCCGCCCCAGTGCCGCCGGGTGTTCCTGATGAACCGGTTTGAAGGGAAGAATTATACCGAAATCGCCGAAAATATGGGCGTCTCCATCAAAGCGATCGAGGCACACATCAGCAAAGCGCTTTCGATTTTCAGGAAAGCGCTGCTCAGCCATTACAAGCATTGTCTGCTCCTCTTTTTGCTTTTTAACTAAAACCAAACGGGACCTCCCTCCCTTTGCCCACAGCATACCCCAGACCGATGAAACCTAAATTGACCAAAAACATACTGTTCACCTATTTCATGGGAAACGCCACTTCCCTCCAGAAGAAGCTCATCGAAGAATGGCTCTCCGATAGCGAAAACCTGGAGCTCTACTACGAGTGGCTGGAAGAATGGGAACGCACCTACCCGCAGTTTATCCCCGACGTGGACCAGGCCGCCCTCCTGCAGCTGTCACGTATCCAGCAGGAAGACCACGACTGGCAGGAGCCCGGCGTACCGCCGATCTACACACCCGGAAAAACGGGCTGGCTGCGCTACGCTGCCCTGGGCCGCATCGCCGTCTTCCTGGTTATACTGGGTGTCATGGCCTTTCTTATCAAGGACAGCCTGCTTTACCGGGAATACAAAACCGGATTCGGAGAGCTGCGTACCCTGAACCTGAACGACAACAGCCTGGTGGTCCTTAATGCCAACTCCAGCCTCCGGGTTCCCGTGTTCGGATTTGCCACCCGTCACCGCAACGTATACCTGGAAGGTGAGGCCGAATTTGTCGTCAACCGGATGAAGGACGGGCTGCCCTTTACCGTGCATACCGCTGATGACAGCAAAGTAACGGTGCTGGGCACCGAATTTGTCGTGTACGCAAGAGGAAAGGGCATGCATGTGGCGCTCAACAAGGGGAAAGTCAGGCTTACAGCCGCTAAAAATCCCAATGCGCTCCTGATGCACCCCGGTGACAAAGCAAGCGTAGCTGCGGACGGCAACATCCGGCTTGAAAAGCTCTCGGCAGCCAGGATGAAAGAGCAATCGGCCTGGAAAGAGCACCGTTTTGTCTTTGACCACACCAGCCTGGCGGAAATTTCCCGGAAAATAAATGAAATCTTCGGGCTGCAGATCTCCATCACGGATTCCCTTCTTACCAAAAGAGAGCTGACCGGCACGTTTAAGGCACAGAATGCGGACGAGCTCCTGGCCGTCCTCTCCGAAATGCTGGATATTGACATCGTCCACCAGGACCACAGGCTGGTATTTTCACCAAAATTACACACACCGTAATCCCGACAATGATCTAACCTAATCAGCTGTATGCTATGAAACGAAAACTATCCGTTGTCAAAGTTTTCTGTCTTTGCTTCACATGGGTCACCGCACCAACTTTGATCCATGCCCAGCAGTTATTTGCCCTTTCCGGGTTCCAG
>JBEBSO010000347.1:0-4624 GCA_040394275.1 Telluribacter sp. | reverse complement strand
AGTCTTCTGTATGTACCAACCCCTTAAACTTATGAACAAAGCTACTATTATTGCCTTTATTGCGCTGTGCTCCGGCTTACAAAACCCGTCACCGGTCCGGGCCCAGACCTGGGTGGCTGCCGAGCCGATCGGGTTGCCCACCAGCCGCCATGAAAACGGCATGGCAGAAGCAAACGGGAAACTGTACCTGGTCGGCGGACGGGGAGAACGGCCCGTGGAAGAATACGATCCCAAGAAAGACACCTGGACGGCAAAAGCAGCGCCCCCGCTCGAAATGCACCATTTCCAGGCCGTCACCCACAACCGGGAGATCTACATCCTGGGCGCCTTTACAGGACCTTTCGTCGCAGAAAAGCCCATTCCGCATATCTACATTTTCAACCCGGAACGCAACGAATGGAGACAAGGACCGGCGATTCCGCAGGACCGCCTCCGCGGCGCGGCCGGGGCCTTTACCTACAATGATAAATTTTACCTGGTATGCGGCATCCAAAACGGCCACAACAGCGGCCATATTGCCTGGTTTGATGAATTTGATCCCAAAACCAATACCTGGAAGCAGCTTCCCGATGCTCCGCACGTCCGTGACCATGCGTCGGTAGCCCTGCTGGACGGCAAGCTGTATGTCATGGGCGGACGCCGGACCCCGGAACGCCACCTGAAAAACCGCGGTGTGGGAGAAGTCGACATTTACGATTTTAAAACCGGCAAATGGACCACGGCGGCCTCTCCGCTCCCTACTTTACGGGCCGGCAATTCCACCGTCGTCTTCGGTAAAAAAATATGGGTTCTGGGCGGGGAAAGCGAAACACAGGTGCCGGCGCACCGGGAAGTAGAGATTTTCAACCCCAGGACGCAGCAATGGGAAAAAGGCCCCTCCCTGCTGCAGGGCAGACACGGCACACAGGCGGTAGTCCTCAACGGGAAAATATACATCGCGGCAGGTTCCGGTGAGCGCGGCGGAGGCCCCGAGCTGAACACGCTGGAAATACTGGCGAAGTAAATAGCCCGGGCAGCACATTCCGGCGTAACGCTTACGTACCAACCCCTACCCGATATGCAATCCCTTCCCGGCAGGCTGATTTCGCTGGATGTGCTGCGCGGCTATACCATTGCCGCCATGATCCTTGTCAATTTCCCCGGCGACGACCGCCACGTGTACCATCCGCTCAGGCACACCGCCTGGAACGGGCTTTCCTTTACCGACCTGATCGCCCCGGTGTTCCTTTTCGTGGTGGGCGTGTCCGTCGCGCTTGCCTACAGCCGGAAAAAAGAATACGCAGACGGCGCCACCTACCGGAAGATTTATTTCCGCGCCCTGAAAATCTTTGCGGTAGGCATGTTTCTCAACCTCCTGCCGGACTTCGATTTTGAAAACCTGCGGTATACCGGGACGCTGCACCGGATCGCGTTCGTATTCCTGGCCTGCGCCCTGCTCTTTCTCCGGACCGGCTGGAAAGCCCAGGCCCGGATCTGCGGCCTGATCCTCATCGCCTACTGGCTCGCATTGACCTGTATTCCTACTCCGGGCACAGGCCGGGTGATGCTGGAACCGGGCCAAAACCTGGTCGCATGGTTCGACTCCCTGTTCCTGCCCGGCAGGATGTGGCAGGGCACATGGGACCCGGAAAGCATACTGAGCACCTTCCCGGCCATCGCCAGCGGAATCACCGGGCTGCTGGCAGGGCGGCTGCTGCTCAGCCGCCTCCAGCCGCTGGCCAAATCCGGCTACCTGATGACAGCCGGCGCCTGCGGCATCGCCGCAGGCTATTTCTGGGGGCTCATTTTCCCCATCAATGAAAACCTCTGGACCAGCTCTTTCGTCCTGCTCACCTCCGGTGTCGGAGCGCTCCTGCTTGGCGTGCTGTACTTTATGATAGATATAAACGGCCACAGGAAATATACGCTGCCCGGCGTCGTCTTCGGAAGCAACGCCATTGCCGTATATGTACTGGCGGATCTTCTTGCGCTGCTTTTTTACCTGCTTCCGGCAGGCGGCGAACCGCTCAATGCCCGGGCAACCGGCTTCCTGGCCGGTCTCGGCATGAGCCCTTATCTGGCCGGCATGCTGTACGCCTTGTTCTTTGTGGGTGTCAATTTTATTCCGGCGTACCTGCTCTACAAAAGAAAAATATTCATCAAGCTCTGATCCGGGCCGGTGTATACACGGGGAGGCCGTTTCCGCGCTCCGAATTCCTTTATATTTACCGGGAGATTTTTTTTCGGCAAATATATATGAACGGATAAACGTTACTTTCTAAAACGCCCCCGGCCACCGGGGACCAGGTTTACTTTTTTTGATTCAATTTTAAAATCCCCGGTATCAATATGCAATACAATATCCTTTGGGCCGACGACGAAATCGATTTACTGAAACCCCACATCATGTTCCTGAACAACAAGGGCTACCATGTCACCCCGGTAAACAGCGGCGCCGACGCCCTGGACCAGGTAGAGAAGGAGCACTATGATATCGTTTTTCTCGACGAAATGATGCCCGGCATGTCGGGGCTCGAAACCCTGGCGCAGATCAAACAGCTCTACCCTTCGCTGCCGGTGGTCATGATTACGAAAAGCGAGGAAGAATACATCATGGAGGACGCCATCGGGGCCAAGATTTCCGACTACCTGATCAAGCCGCTGAATCCCAACCAGATACTGCTTTCCATCAAGAAAATACTCGACAACAAGCGGCTGGTGACCGAGAAGACCACCCTGGGCTACCAGCAGGAATTCCGGAACCTGGCCATGCAGTACCAGGACCGTCTCGGCCACGAAGAATGGGCGGAAATATATAAAAAGCTGGTGTATTGGGAGCTCGAGCTCAACAGCTCGCAGGACCAGGGAATGTTCGAGGTATTCAACATGCAGAAGGGGGAGGCCAATACCAATTTTGCCAAATTTATCGAAGAAGAATACGAAAACTGGCTGAATGACCCGCGCTCGGACAAGCCCCTGCTCTCCCACCAGATCATGAAGCAGCGGGTGTTCCCCCACCTGAAAGGGAGCAGCGAGCCGACTTTTTTCCTGCTGATCGACAACTTCCGCTATGACCAGTGGAAAATGATCCAGCCCATTATCCAGGAATATTTCAACGTAGAAGACGAGAGCACCTATTTTTCGATCCTGCCCACCACCACCGGCTACTCGAGGAACGCGATTTTTGCCGGCATGATGCCGAGCGAGATTGAAAAGAAATTTCCCCAGTGGTGGGTGAGCGACGAAAACAACCAGGAAGGAGAGGAAGGCCTGAACAACCACGAGCAGGAGCTTCTCCAGAAGCAGCTGGAGCGCAACCAGCTCAACATCCGGCTTTCCTACAACAAAATTCTTAACATTTCGCAGGGAAAAAGCCTGGTGGACAATTTCAATAACCTGCTCTCCAACCAGCTCAACGTAGTGGTCTACAACTTCGTGGACATGCTTTCCCACGCGCGCACCGACATGCAGATGATCAAAGAGCTGGCTCCGGATGAGGCGGCCTACCGCTCGATCACCCGGTCCTGGTTTGAGCATTCCCCGCTTCTTGATTTCGTAAAAAAGGTCTCCGAAAAAAAATGCCGTTTGTTCCTGACCACCGATCACGGCATGATACGGGTGCAAAAACCGGTCAAAATCATCGGGTACCGGGAAACCAACACCAACCTGCGGTACAAACACGGGAAAAACCTGGGGTTTGACGAAGGGCATGTACTGATCTGCCGGAAGCCCGAACGTTTTTTCCTGCCCAAGCCGCATGTGTCGACGGCATATGTCTTCACGAAGGAGGATTACTTCTTTGCGTATCCCAACAATTTCAACCAGTACGTCAACCTGTACCGCGACACTTTTCAGCACGGCGGGGTCTCCCTGGAAGAGATGATCATCCCGTTTATCGACCTGAAAGCCAAATAGGGTTAAAGCGGTGTTTGGGGCTATCCCCAAACACCGCTTTAACCGCTACACGGAACACTGCTCACACAGCCCTTTTATCACCATGCTCATTTCCTGCAGCACGAATTTGCGGGGCAGGCTTATCGCGGGCAGATGATAGTCGTTCAGACAGAAGGTGGCGTTGCATTTGTTGCAATGGAAATGGGCGTGCAGATCGGCCGGCACACATTCACAATCCTCCGCGCAAAGCGCGTATTTCACGCTCCCTGTCCCGTCTTCTATGCTGTGCACCAGCTTGTGCTTCTGAAAGGTTTTCAGCGTACGGTAAAGGGTGACCCGGTCGGATTTTTCCAGCGCAGCTTCAAGGTCTCCGAGGCTCACGGCCATTTTCCTGCTGACAAGCTCTTCCAGGACGAGCAGCCGCATGGCCGTGGGCTGTATCTTTCTCGCCTGCAGGGTATTTTCCAGTTCGTTACGCATACACATCCGTTAAATGATTGACAACGGCGCCTGTAACCAGAACAATATTTGTACCGGTTTCGTTTTCGGGCGCTGTGCCGGTTTTCTCAATGGTCATGTCCGCCGGCATCCGACAACCGCGCGTTGATAAAAAAAGCGCCCTTGGTCACAACCCGGGCCTGCTCAGGCAGGCTGCCCACCGGGGTGACCGCAGTGTAGCCCAATTGAGGCACTCCTTTGACCACGTCCATTTTTTCAAAAGCGACTTCCCCGTCGCCGGAAGTATGATCGT
>JBEBSO010000346.1:0-4627 GCA_040394275.1 Telluribacter sp. | reverse complement strand
GCATTCCGGCAATCTGCGCTACGTGGATACCAAAGCTGTGCTCGCTTCCTCCCTTTTTCAGTTTCCGGAGGAAGATGATCTTGCCGTCAAGCTCCTTTACAGAAACGTTGTAATTTTTGATTCGGGGAAAATCTTCCGCCAGCTGGTTCAGCTCATGATAATGGGTGGCAAAGAGCGTCTTGGGCCGGTTGAGGGGGTGGTTATGAAGGAATTCGGTGATTGCCCAGGCGATGGAGACGCCGTCGTAGGTACTTGTACCCCGCCCGATCTCATCCAGGAGCACCAGGCTTCTGTTGCTCAGGTTGTTGAGAATGCTCGCTGTTTCGGTCATTTCTACCATAAAGGTACTCTCGCCGCGGCTCAGGTTGTCGCTGGCGCCTACCCGGGTAAAAATCTTGTCGATGATCCCGATGGAAGCGGATTTGGCAGGGACGAACGCTCCCGCCTGCGCCATCAGGACAATGAGCGCCGTCTGGCGCAGAAGGGCGGATTTACCGGCCATATTCGGCCCGGTGATCATGATGATCTGCTGTGTCTCGTTGTCGAGGTAAATGTCGTTGGGGACGTAGTGCTCGCCGAAAGGCAGCTGTTTTTCGATGACGGGGTGCCGTCCGTCCCTGATGTCGATGTCCAGCCCGTCCGTAATGACCGGGCGCGTATAGTTGTTCTGCCTGGCGGCGGTGGCAAAGGAACCCAGCACATCCAGCGCCGAGATCACGCGGGCATTCTGCTGTATCGCATCGATGTACTCGGTAGCGGCCAGCACCAGGTCGTTGAAAATGCGCTGTTCGATGGCAAAGATCCGTTCCTCGGCATTCAGGATCTTTTCTTCATATACTTTCAGCTCCTCGGTGATGTAGCGTTCCGCGTTGACCAGCGTCTGCTTGCGGATCCATTCCGGCGGGACCTTGTTCTTATGGGCGTTGCTCACCTCGAGGTAGTAGCCGAATACCTTGTTGTAGGCCACTTTCAGGGAAGGGATCCCGGTTTGCTGCGTTTCCCTGTTCTGAAGCTGCTGCAGGTAATCCTTCCCGTTGAAGGCTATCGTATGCAGCTCATCCAGCTCCTGGTTTACCCCCGGTTTTATCATGTTGCCCAGGTTGGAAACGATGGGGGCGTCGTCGCGGAGCTCGGTGTCGATTTTCTGCAACAGGTAATCGCACGCGTTGAGCTGGTCCGCGTATTTCCGCAGGGACAGCTGCTTTTTCTGCGTGCCGTCCGCCTGGTCGTCCGGCAGCGTCTCACCGGACAGCAGCTCCCTGATGGGCTGGATTTGTTTCAGGGACTTTTTCAGCTGGCCCATCTCGCGCGGGCTCACCCTTCGTACGGCCACTTTCGAAATAAGCCGCTCCAGGTCGCCGATGAGCTTCAGGTGGGAGACAAGCCGCTCATGCACCTCGGGCTGCTGTGTCAGGAACGCTACCGAGTCGTGCCGCTCTTCGATGGGAGATTTTTCCTTCAGGGGCAGCACAAGCCATTTGCGGAGCAGGCGCGCGCCCATGGGTGTCACGGTCTGGTCGAGTATCTGGATCAGCGGGACGCCTCCCTCCTGCTGTGCATGGATCAGCTCGAGGTTGCGGATGGTGAAGCGGTCCAGCCAGACAAATTTATCTTCCTCCAGCCGTGTGATCGCATTGATGTGGCTGATTTCCTTGTGTTCCGTTTCGGTCAGGTAGTGCAGCACCACGCCGGCGGCAACGATGCCCAGCGGGAGCGTGTCGACGCCAAAGCCTTTGAGCGAGGCGGTCTGAAAATGCGTGGTCAGCTTCTCCTGGGCGAAGTCAAACCCGAAGCACCAGTCTTCCAGCTGGAAGGTATGAAATTTGTCGCCGAACAGGCCGGTGAATTCCTTTTTATTTTTCTTGCAGAACAAGACTTCGGACGGAGAGAAGCTTTGCAGCATCTTGTCTACATAGGCCGTATTGCCCTGCGATACCATAAATTCTCCCGTCGAAATATCGAGGAAGGAAATCCCCAGGAGATCATCCGGTCCGAAATGTACCGCCGCCAGGTAATTGTTCTTCCTGACATCCAGCACATGGTCATTGAACGACACGCCGGGCGTTACGAGCTCGGTTACGCCCCTTTTTACGATTCCTTTGGCGGCGGCAGGATCTTCCAGCTGGTCGCATATTGCCACGCGCTCCCCGGCACGCACCAGCTTCGGCAGGTAGTTGTCGAGCGAATGATGGGGAAACCCGGCCAGCTCCTCGTGAGCTCCCCCGTTGTTTCGCCGGGTCAGGACTATGCCCAGGATGCGGGAGGCCCTGACGGCGTCCTCGCCGAAAGTTTCATAAAAATCACCGACGCGAAACAGTAACAGGGCTCCCGGATATTTCGCCTTGATCTGGTTGTATTGCCTGTTGAGGGGTGTTTCTTTGGTAGCTGGTGATTTACTGGCCAATGGACTAGGAATTAAAACGGTTTTGCTAAAGTGCAGGTACAAAAATAAGGTATATCGCCGGTTTGGCAAATGTGCCGTCCATTATCCCCGGTCGGCAGCCGCCCGGCCGCCATTAAGGCCGGTGCCATCTGCCGGCGATGGTCAGCGCATATTTTACAAAGTCGAGCGCCGCTTTTTCGTACAGTTCGTTCCCTTTGGAAACCCCTTCGGGGGTCAGGTTGTGCTGGGTTTCGTGCGATTCGAATATCTTCGGCGAGATGACCCCGTGCCCGCCCAGGATGCTGATCAGCTTGCCCAGGAGAATGTTGATTTCGAGGCAGGGCCGCCGCCCTCCCCGGCCGTTGGATACGCCGGCCAGCGCAAATACCTTGTTGTCGAAGAGGTCGGCAAAATCCTCGCTTCCCAGCTGGTGCAGCGCATTGATCAGCTCACCCCCGGTGATCCAGTTGTATTCGGGTATGACGAAGAAGACCAGCTGGGCATCCCGCCAGGCGGTATAAAGCTTTTCCTGCGCCGGTGTAAGCTGGTTTTTGTCGAGCTCGCCCCTGCCGACCAGCGGGATGTCGAGCTCGCGAAAGTCATACAGGGTGGTGTTTTTATGACCCGATTCCCCGAGCAGGTGCTGCAGGTATCTGGCCGTTTTAAGCGAATTGCTCCCGTCGCGGGGGGAGGTAGCGAGAATGGCTATGTTCATAGTCAGCAGGTTCTTTATAGTGAACAGATAAATATTCAGCTTTGGCGCCGTACCAGGTCGGCCAGGGTCCCGATCCAGTGCTCCGAGTCGTTCAGGCTTTCCACGAGCTGCCAGGTATTTCCCCCGCGGGCGATGAAGGCGTCCCTGTATTCCTCCCCGACCTCGATGGTCGTTTCGAGACAGTCGGCGACAAATGCCGGCGAAAAAGCCAGCACCCGGGTAATGCCCCGTGCGGGAAGCTCCTCCACGACATCCTCCGTATACGGTTGGATCCACGGGGTTTTGCCGAGCCTGGACTGGAAGCAGGTAGTGGTTTTTTCGGCAGGGATGTCCAGCGCTTCGGCCAGCAGCCGCGTGGTATGGAAGCACTGGGCAAGATAGCAGTGTGCATTCGCTTCGTGGTAGGTGCTCCGGCAGTGGCTTTTTTCGCAGTCGTGGCCGCCCGGATAGGCCTTCCGGACCTGTCTTTCCGGCAGGCCGTGATAGCTGAACACGAAATGCTCGTAATCCAGGGCCTCCATGTACCTGCGGCCGAGCCGGGCAAAGCCTTCGATAAAGCCGGGATGCTCGTAAAACTTATTCAGAAATCGGATTTCGGGGATCACCTGCCAGTCCAGCATCCTCCGCATGACCTCCTCATTTACCGAGCCGGTGGTGGCAGAAGCGTATTGCGGAAAAAGCGGTACCACGATGAGGCTGGAAAGCTGCGCCTTCCGGAATTCTTCCAGCGCTTGCGGAATGGAGGGGTTCTGGTAGCGCATGGCCAGCTTTACCGCATACCGGTCGCCGAGCAGCAGCTGCAGCCGGTCGACTACATTATACCCGTATACTTTCAGCGGGGAGCCTTCCGGGGTCCAGACTTTCCGGTAGATTTCGGCCGATTTAGGAGCCCTGAAAGGTGCGATAATGAAATTGACGAGCAGCCAGCGGTTCAGGAAAGGAATATCGATGACGCGCCCGTCCATCAGGAACTCCCGGAGGTATTTTCTTACATCCGCTGTGGAGGTGCTGTCGGGGGTTCCCAGGTTGACGACCAGGACACCTGTCTTGCCGCAGGCGGTGTGCTGCGTTTTTTCCAATGTATTTTGTTTTGCCGGAATCATGATCTGGGGAAGTTCCGCCGGGGCGGAAAGCTTAATTTATCGCAAATATACCACCAATTTATCATTGGAAGCGGAGAAAGCAGGAAGTCCGGCCGTTTCACCCTGAAAAAGAGAAGAGCGCGCCGTCGGACCGCCCGATGTTAAAATAGAAAATCTATTTTTACGTTTGAAACTTAAAACACTAGCCAGCATGAAAAAGCCAGCCATTTTTATTTCAGGATTCCTCCTGTTGTTTGCTGCCGGAACATTGCCTGCCCAGGAAACCGTGGTGGTCAGGGACACGGTATACATCAGGGTAAGTGAGCAGGACCTCAAAAGAAAGCCTTCGCCGCGGGAGCGCAAACCCGCGCAGCCGCCCGCCGTGAGATATATACCGGACAATTATTCTGGCCGGCACATTGTCAATGTCATTCCTTTTATCGTCAA
>JBEBSO010000345.1:0-4629 GCA_040394275.1 Telluribacter sp. | reverse complement strand
CAAGACAACGACCAACGGGGCCGACTACCTGCTGTTTGCGCTGATCGATGTGGTGGTAGACCACTATTTCATCGTGCTGGAAAGTTTCGGCGAACGTGTCGACCAGGTAGAGGATGACGTGATCGCCGGGGTCGAAAAAAAATCGCTGCAGGAGCTTTACAACCTGAAACGGGAGCTTACGCTGGCCAGGCGTGCCATCTGGCCGCTGCGGGAGATGATCGGGCAGCTCGTGCGGGCAGAGCATCCCCTGATCAGCCGGGAAGCAGGCCCCTATTTCCGGGATCTTTACGACCATGTGGTGCAGGCGCTGGAGACCGTGGAATCCTACCGGGAGCTTCTCGCCAGCCTGGTGGATGTGTACCTGTCCACGATCAGCAACCGGCTCAATGAAGTAATGAAGGTATTGACTGTTTTTTCGGCGGTTTTCATGCCGATCACGTTTATCGTCGGGGTATACGGAATGAATTTCCACTACATGCCGGAACTGGCGGTGCCTTACGGCTACTTCATTACCTGGGGCGTTATGATCGGCGTGACGGCCGGGATGCTGCTCTATTTCCGCCGGAGAAAATGGATATGACCGGGTTGGCATATCTTGCTTAACTTTGGGCGGCCACAGGCCCGGATACCCGGAAACTCAATATTACCCGAATTGCGCTTGATCCATATGCAGACTTCAGCAACTTACTTACTCACCGACAGCCGTCACATTACTTCTCCTGCACAAAGTATTTTTTTTGCCATCCGCGGAATCCGCCACAACGGGCACCGCTACCTGCGCGACGTCTACCTGGCAGGCGTAAGGGAATTTGTCGTAGAAAAAGGGGAGCTGTCGGGCGAGACGGGAGCGCTGGTCAGGGGCTGGAAGGACGCCAGTGTGCATGTCGTCGAAAACAGCCTGCGCGCCCTGCAGGATCTTGCTGCATCGCACCGGGCGCAATTTGATATCCCGGTGTTGGGCATTACGGGAAGCAACGGCAAGACCATCGTCAAAGAATGGCTTGCCCAGCTCCTGGGCTATGACGAGGTGGTGGCCGCAAGCCCCAAAAGCTACAATTCCCAGGTAGGCGTACCTCTTTCCGTATGGAACATACACGCCTCCCATACCATCGGGATCTTCGAGGCGGGTATCTCGCAACCCCAGGAAATGGAGCTGCTCCAGCAGATCATCCGGCCTTCAATGGGTATTTTTACCAATATCGGGCCGGCACACGATGAGGGTTTCCGGAGTACCAAGCAGAAAATTACCGAAAAGCTCAAGCTTTTCCAGAAGAGCGGGAAGCTCATCTACCGGTCGGACTATTCGCTGATCCGGGAGGAAGTCGATCTCATCCTCCGCGCTGCCAATCCGGAGCTCCGGCCGGTGACGTGGGCGACCTATGCGGAGGCGGATTACCGGGTATCATTCCGGGTGAGCCCCGTGCAGACGGTGCTGGCCGTGACAATGGCGGGAGAATCCAGCTACTTTACCACTTCGTTTCGTGATGACGCTTCCCTGGAAAATCTCGTGCACTGCATTGTATTCCTGCTGGATTACGGTATGGCCGCGGAAATCATACAGGACAGGATACAGCGGCTCCGGCCGGTTTCCATGCGCCTGGAGCTGAAGGAAGGAATAGCCGGCAGCCGCCTGATCGACGATACCTACAACAATGACCTGCAGGGACTTACCATGGCGCTGGCTTTCCTGGGCCGGCAGGATCCGGCCAGGCGGAAGATGGTGGTGCTTTCCGATGTGCTTCAGTCGGGGCTCAGGCCGGAGGACCTGTACGGGCAGATCGCGACCTTGCTGAAAGGAGAAAATATCAGCCGGCTCATCGGGATCGGGCCGGAGATCGGCCGGCATCTTGCCCTGTTTGACCTGCCGGATGCCGATTTTTATACGACCACGGAAGAGTTTCTCCGGGCCTGCGACCGTTACGATTTTGCCGATGCGCTGATCCTGGTGAAAGGGGCCAGGCCGTTTGCTTTTGAGCGCATCGTAAACCGCCTCCAGCAAAAAGTGCATGGTACCGTGCTGGAGATAAACCTCGATGCGCTGACGCATAATCTCAATTTCTACCGCAGCCGGCTCACGGAGGGAACAAAGGTAATGGTGATGGTCAAGGCGTTTGCCTATGGCAGCGGCAGCGCGGAAGTAGCCGCCCTGCTGCAGTTTCACAAAGTCGATTACCTGGGGGTGGCTTATACCGACGAAGGGGTGATGCTGAGGCAGAACGGGATCCGGCTACCGGTGATGGTGATGAACCCTTCATCTGCCTCTTTCGATGCATTGGTGAAATACGACCTGGAGCCTGAAATGTACAGCCGGAGGATATTGACCGAGTGGATACACTATTGCGAGGCGCAGCCTGATGCCGGGCGTATTCCAGCCGTTCACATCAAGCTGGACACCGGCATGCACAGGCTGGGTTTCGTGGAAGAAGATTACGACTGGCTGGCAGAGCAGCTGACTGTCCGTCATACCTTCCTGAAGGTGGCCGGTATTTTTTCGCATCTTGTCGGGGCCGACGACGGGGTGCACAACACTTTCTCGGCTTTGCAGTATGCGCGCTTTGTCAGGGGCACGGGCCTGCTTGAGCAGGCCATAGGGAAAAAAGTGCTGAAGCACATCTTAAATTCGGCGGGAATCGTCCGCTTCCCGGAGTATCAGCTGGACATGGTGCGGCTCGGGATCGGGCTTTACGGTGTGGATGCCACCGGCCTGGAACAGGAGGCTCTGCAGCCCGCAAGCTGCCTCAAAACGGTCATCTCCCAGATTAAGGAACTCCCTGCCGGCGAGTCGGTGGGGTACGGCAGACGGGGGAAAGTCGGGCATGCATCCAGGATCGGCACCCTGGCCATCGGGTATGCGGACGGCCTGGACCGCAGGCTCGGCAACGGCGTTGGCCGGGTATGGGTAGCAGACCGATCGGGAGGCGGCAGCTACTGCCCGACGGTGGGCAATATCTGCATGGACATGACCATGGTGGATCTGACCGGGACCGCTGCCGCGGAAGGGGAGGAAGTGATCGTGTTCGGGAAGGAAAATCCTATTTACAGCATTGCGGGGGAGATCGGAACGATCCCTTACGAGCTGCTTACCGGTGTCAGCGAAAGGGTCAAACGGGTATTTTATAAAGTCTGAAAGAGCCGGAAGACCATTATGGGCAGCCGGCGGTTTACAGCGATTTCAGCAGGTCCCAGTCCTCTGTATCCCTGGCATAGAGAAAATTGAGCAGCAGGTTGTTGGAATTGGTGATCAGCTTGTGCCCTTCGGCGAAAGGCACCACGTGCGTAGTAATGTGCTCGTTGTCCGACGTCTCGCCGGTGGCATTGTTGTGCAGGGAGCGGATCGTCTCCGGCGGCAGCATCAATTCGCAATAATACAGGTAGATCGCTTCATCGCTGGTGCCGGTGGTCGGGTAGAGGGGGTGCGGGGTAACCGGTACCAGGTCTTCCAGCCGGATGTGCAGCCCGGTTTCCTCGGCGACTTCACGCCGGGCGACTTCTGCGGGATCGCGCTCGCTGTCGAGCATCCCCGCAGGGTGCTCGTAGTTCAGGGAGCCGTCGCAGATACGACGCTGCCGGACCAGGAGCATGTATTTGCTCCCGCTTTGTGCATCTACCAGGCAGACGAGCACGCAGACAACTTCTCCTTTCA
Source organism: Telluribacter sp. (assembly GCA_040394275.1). Taxonomy (GTDB): domain Bacteria; phylum Bacteroidota; class Bacteroidia; order Cytophagales; family Spirosomataceae; genus JBEBSO01. The sequence continues at coordinate 986 of JBEBSO010000345.1, read as the reverse complement.
GGAAGCAAATCGGGGGAATCCGGTGTCCTTCCGGGGTTACGGCGTCCGTATAAAGAAGTGAGAAGAGCAGCTCCCCGTTGGGCTTGTGGCGCGAGTAGAGCTCGTCGATACGGTTTATCTTCAGCCCGTTGCCGGTGATTTTTTCTTTCCAGAGCCTGAATTTATGCGCCTCTTCCAACGGTTGCTGCATCTGTTTATTCCGGGTTAGTCCAGGTGATTTCGGTTTGGATTTTCGGGGTCGGAAAGCATCCGTTCGGGGACCGGCTCAATTGAAAATGGGAATGGAAATGGCCGCGTAGGGCATACCGTACTCGCTGCCAAAGTAACGGCGGCCGTTGTTGAGGGGCTTATGGGTCCTGTAAGCCGCCCTCCCGATCATGTAGCCCAGCTTGAGGCCGAACCGCTGGTGCAGCCATATCCGGACATAAGCCTCGCCGAACCCGTTGTTTTGTTTCCATACCCAGGGAAGGGCATTGAGGTTCCGGGAACCGGCGTCTACTTTCTGGTTGTGCAATACCGCGATGGAATCTTCCGCGGCGGAGGGATCGGCAATCCGGTACAAGACGGGGCCGTTTCTCCCGAAAGCCAGCGAAACGAGATCTGCATTGGCGCCTATGTCAAAATGCCTGGTTTTTATGTTGAACCCGACGAGGAAGCTGATCCCGGTTGAAGAAACCCGGCCCGGCAGGATAGAATCGTTGCCGGGTACATTTGACGGGGCGGTCATCACCGTGCTGACGTTGCGGTAGTAGCCTGCTCCCCTGATGCCCCAGCCGATCTGCAGCCACCTGGCCCGGGCGTTGCTCAGGTTCTGGTAGTATAAAAAGGACGGAGCCAGTTCGTATTGTCTGAAACCGGTGCCTATATCCAGCCCGGAGGAAACGCGTGAAAGGCTTTGCGCAGCCGTATCCTGTAAAGTGGTGAAGTAAATCAGTCCGATGAGCAGTCCTGCAAAATACCTTTTCAAACTCATTTTTGCGTTGTTG
>JBEBSO010000344.1:0-4633 GCA_040394275.1 Telluribacter sp. | reverse complement strand
CTCGGGGATCGACGTCGGGAACGAGATGTCGTCCATCAACCCCAATGATATCGAAAGTGTATCGGTGCTGAAAGGCGCCAGCGCATCCGCTCTCTACGGCTCGTCTGCCGGTAACGGCGTTATCCTGATCACTACCAAATCCGGGGCCTCGGCCAAAAAAGGAATCGGTATTTCGGTCAACAGCGCCGTCTCCTTTGACCGCGGGTACAGCACGCCTCCCGTTCAGCGGACTTTCTTCCAGGGCGGAGAAGAAGGAGAACAGCCTTTTACCGATGACAAAAAGGGATTTGGCTGGGCTATTGACGACAGAACCAATAACAATACACCCATCTGGAGATGGAATATAGGCACCCAGGAATGGGAAAAATCACTCCTGGAAGCACGCGGCGACCAGAATCCGATGCTCGCGTTTCTGCGGACCGGGGTTATGCTCGACAACAACGTGGCCGTCACCGGGAACTATGACCGCGGGAACTACCGGTTTAACCTCGGAAATATGACGCACGAATCGGTGGTGCCCGGCAACAAAACGATCCGGAGCAACGTCTCTTTCGACGCCCAGTACAAGGTGACCAACAAGGTCTCGCTGACTTCGCAGGCCTCCTACTCACGCACTTTTGTCCCCAACCAATCGCATGTCTACGGGAAAAGGGAAGACAACCCGCTGGCCCATGCCATGTCCATGCCCATCAATATGCCCAGGATGTCAGACTGGAAAGCAGCCGACAACTGGCTGACGGACTGGGACGGAACTTACCAGAATACGCCTTACCTGAAAAACCCGGGTGAAAACCGGTTAAGCCGGGTAGACGCCAAAGGAGCCGACAAAGCAATCGGGAAAAACGGCCCTTATTTCGCGGCAGAAAACATCATCAGGACCTATGCCAAAGATGTGATGTTCGGCAAAGTACAGCTGGACTGGAAGCTAAGCCAGCCCCTGCTCCTTACTGTACGCTCCGGGCTGAGCCACGAAAACTTCGCCTTTGAAAGAAAAACACCCTGGGGCTCTGAAAGAGCGGAGATGGGCGGCTACGAGCAGGTGCAGTCCAACCGGGTCGATATCAGGAACGACATTTTGCTTTCCTACAATAATGCTTTCCTCGATGACCGCCTTTCATTAGATGCACTCGGGGGCTTTTCGTACAACTTCGGGGAATCGAACAGCTCCAAATTCGGAGGCAACGAGCTGGCTACGCCGAATTCTTTCAGCTTCAATTCGCTTCCGGCTGCAGTCCGGCAGGCCGCCGAGTTTAACAGGGGCTATTCCTCCAGGAGCTACGGCGCGTATGCTACCGCGACGTTCGGCTGGCAGAACATGCTGTTCCTCGAACTTTCCGGGCGTAACGACTGGGTAGGGATCCTGAAACATGAAAAAGACAATCACTTCTACCCCGGCGCCTCGCTGAGCTGGCTGGCTTCCGAAACCTTCAACATGGGCAGCGCCATCAATCTTCTGAAGCTCAGGGGAGGATATGCAGAAACCGGCTACGGTATCGGTCACCCGGTCAACCTGGACAGCTACGGCATTTCGGGTAAGACCTGGAACGGGGTGACCATGGGTACCCTCGGAGGCGATCTTGTCGATGCCAACATCAACCCGGAGCTGAACGTAACGAAAGAAGTAGGTGTTGATTTCAGGGCATTCGGCAACAGGGTTTCCGGTGAATTTACGGCTTATTCCAAAAACCACATCAACCAGATACAGAATCTGCCCGTGGTAGGCTCGTCCGGCTTCAGCTCCGTGCTCACCAACATGGGTTCTGTGAAATCCAAAGGTATCGAAGCCTCACTGACTGTCACACCTGTCCGCACCAAAGACTGGGAACTCGGGCTGACCGGCAACATCACCACTTTCAAATCGGTCATTGCAGACCTGGATTCCCGGTTTGCTGAGCGGTTCTTCCCCTACCACGGAACAGCCTCCCTGTCGCTTTTCAGGGGTTCGAAAGTGGGAGACCTGTATGCCGACTACCCTATCGCCCGCATCCAGACGGGCAAATACAAAGGCATGATGCTGGCAGGTCTTGACGGCGTGGTCTCCGAATCCGTTCAGACGACCGACTACATCAGGAACAACGGCTACCTGGGCAACATGAACCCCAAAGCGATCATGGGCTTCAGTGTCGATACCAAATACAAAAACTGGAGGCTCAACGTGGTGTCCAGCCTGAGGCTTGGCGGAATATTTATCTCCGAAACGCAAAAGATCCTGATCGACGACGGGATGGCGGATCTCAAGAAGATCTACGGGGACAAATACAACGACTACTGGGTAGGAGGCCGTTTTATGGGCGGCCTGGCCAGCATGCCCAGCCCCGACCAGATGTTTACCCAGCCCGGGTATGAGCAGTACAGGGAGCTGATGCAGGGAACCATGCCGTTGTATAACGGCGACCCCCGGTATTTCGGCTACATGAACGCGGTATTTATCAACCCCAACTACGAGCTGTCAGACCTGACTCCCGAGGCAAAGCTCAGGCTTGCTGACGAAGCCTATATCAAAAACGGCGACGATCCTACCATGACGATCTACCAGAACCCCTACGGCATCGAAGGACACGAGCTCTGGGACGGCGCACAATTCCGGACGCATGATGCCACTACTTTCAAGATCAAGGAGATCAACGTGACCTATACGCTGAACAGGTCTGTCGCACAGAAGCTTCGCTGCCAGGACATCTACATCACTGCCTTTGCCAAAAATGTCATGTTCTGGGCGAAAAACAGGATGAACGAGGATCCGGAGAACGCGTTTTACGATGGCATTTCCGGGATGGGCATATCTCAGTTCGGGTTGCCCCCGATCCGTACAATGGGGTTAAAGCTTGGCGTTAACTTTTAATGGCAGGCAATGAAGAACGATAAAAAAAATATGACCATGATCAAGCTAATAAAATATTCCGCCTTAAGTTCCCTGCTGGTGCTGGGCGCCTCCTGCACCGACCAGCTCCGGCTGGACGAGAGAGATGCTTCCTTTGACGTCAACTATCATACTTACTCCCGTTACCAGCTGACCACTGCCATAGTGAACGTGGCCAAAAGATACGGGATGGCCGTAACCGATGCGCCGAAAGGACAATCCACGCTGTACTTTATGGACTGCTACAGCTCGGACCAGATCGGCAAGATCTACAACGAAAAAGAATCGAACTGGGATTTCCAGGGAAGCAATGCCTATACCACCGAGCTCCGGACGCTGGCCGCCGTATCCAAACTGGCGCAGGAAGAAGGCAATACAGCCACGGTGGCAGCCGCAGATGTGCTGAAATGCGTGACGGCTGCATTCCTGACGGAAAAATACGGAGATATCCCGTTCAGCGAGGCCGTCCAGGGCCGGTCGGGTAGCCTGTTCCCCAAGTTCGATTCGCAGAAAGAAGTGTATGAGTCCCTGTTTTCGCTGCTGGACAATGCCGCTGCCGTCCTGGCAGATCCGGCCAGCAAAGGACTTCCGGCCGACCATGACGTGCTGTATAAAGGCGATAAGACCAAATGGCTCAAGCTGGCCAACTCGCTCAAATTCCGCCTGATGGTACATTCCTATGAAGCCTTTAAAAAGGCAGGGAAGGACCTGGCCGCCGATATGCAGAAAATCGCAGCCGGCAACAACTACCTGTCATCCGTGGCGGACAATGCCGGTCTCACCTTCTCAGGCACCGATGAAGACCAATCCTGGTACCTGCAGACCGTGCGCGGTACGGGGAACAGCTTTACGGAGCAAAAACCGACCAAGTACCTGATCGACCAGATGGCAGGCCTCGACGACCCGCGCCTGTACGTGATTTTTGCGCCTGTGCTTTCGCCCCTGTCCGCCAAAGCCGCCGAGACAAAGGAAACGGTGAAAATAAACGGATACAGCTACGACATCACCTATTACCCGGCCGGCTCCACCCTACCGGAAGCGGCAGGCAGGGACCTGACCGGGAAAGTCATCTCCGTACCTTACACCCTGGATGCCAAGTGGCTCGGCGCATCCAACCCGCTGGATGTCCACCTTCACTACGGCGGATCCGGGCTGCCCGGCTCCAACGGCTTCTACGACAACCGCCGCATCACCGGGCTTTCCAAGCTGATCGCCCTGGCATCCGACAGCAGGCTCAAAGGGGTCATTATGGAAGCGGACGAAATGATGTTCCTTCTGGCGGAAGCCCGGCAGAAAGGATGGATCAACTCCGGTACGGTGAAGGAATACTATGAGAAAGGCATCAGGCTGTCGTTTGAGAGATGGAAAATTGAAGACGGCACCAAGCCGGCTACCCACATCGGCTCGGACAAAATCGTGGACAACTTCAGCGCTTATTTTGCAAAAGAAGGTGTAGCCCTTAAAAACGATGCTTCCGACCTGGACAAAATTGCCATACAGAAATGGCTGGCCATGCTCATGACCAACCATACCGAGGCATTTACAGAAGTCAGGAGGACCGGGAAGCCGTCTTTTGTTACCGCCATTGCGCCTTCCTTCTCATCGTTTAGCTACCCGATGCGTTATACCTACCCGAGAGACGAGGCGAGCAACAACAAAGACAATTACGAAGCAGCCGTAAAAAACACCCTGGGCGACAAGGACCTTGCCTCCGTTAAAATGTGGATTTTTAACTGATACGGGGTAAATAAATTTATGCAAGAAAAATCGGCC
>JBEBSO010000343.1:0-4642 GCA_040394275.1 Telluribacter sp. | reverse complement strand
CGGGTGTCTCCTGCAGAACCCAGCGTGGGCACAAGCTTGTCACCCGCTCCGCCACGGAAGTAGTCCCGCGAACTGAAGGTGATGTTGGCGCCGACATTGGTCTGAAACACCAGGTCCTTGGTGATCTTCAGGTTGGCAAAGAGCCTTCCGATGTTCTTAAACGTGTTGAGACGGTCATTGGTACCGTAGAGGAATACGTAGGGACTTGCCTGGCTGGAGTGCCCGGTGGAGATGTAATCCTGGGTACGCGGATATTTCCCTTCTTCGTTCATCGGCGGCACAAAAGGCGGGTATTTTACCAGGCTTACCATGTTGCTCCCGGCTGTTCTGCGGGAGGTATAAGACGGGCTCAGCTCCAGACCCAGGTTGATCACGTCGTTGATCTTTGCGTCCAGGTTAGACCGCATGCTGTACTGCTTGAAATCGGCGGTTTTGATATTGCCTTTCTCGTTTTTTATCACGCCCGATATATAGTAACGGGTCTTTCCCTCACCTCCGCTGATAGACAGGTTGTAATTCTGGATCGGGGCATTCTGTGCAACCTCATCCTCCCAGACCGTCTGGGGAAGCGTATAGGTAAGCGGGTTGACCTGGTAGGTAGCCGGGCGCTTCGGATCCTGCATGCCCAGGGATATGTCCCCGCCTGCCCAGGCAAATTCCCGGTTCTGGTATTTTACAAGGTAGTCGTACCATTCTTTCCCGGTGAGCCAGTCTTTGTGCAGCATGGGGACGCCCACGCCTGCATAGGCATTCAGCTCCAGTTTCGCTTTCCCGGTTCCTCTCTTGGTCGTGACGAGAACCACCCCGCCGGCAGCCCTGGATCCGTAGATTGCGGCAGCCGATGCATCTTTCAGGACTTCAATGGATTCTACGTCATTCATATTGAGCTGTCCCAGATCACCGCCGGGGAAGCCGTCGATCACGATCAGCGGTGCATTGTCCGCATCGATAGAGCCGACGCCCCTGATCCGGATCAGCGGGGCAGCGCCTGGCGTGGAGCTGTTGGAAACGACGCTCACACCGGCCATCCTACCGGCCAGCGCGCTTTCCAACCTGCCTGCCGGCATCTGGTCCAGCTTTTTATTTTCCACCTTTGTCACCGCGGCGGTAAGCGAACTCTTTTTGATGGCGCCGTATCCCACCACAACCAGTTCTTCCAGCGCGTTGGGTTCGGGCTTCATGACCAGGTCGATGTTGCTCTGGTTGCGGACCAGCTGCTCGGTGGTGACATAGCCTATGTAGGAAAATACGAGGGTGGTCTCTCCCTCGGGTATGGTGAGTGCGTAGGCCCCGGCATCATTGGTGACGGAACCTCTCTGCGTACCCTTGATCAGGATGGTGACTCCCGGCAGCGGCTCGCCTTTTTCATCGGTCACCGTTCCGGTCACCCGCCGGTCTGCGAGGTTTGTATCCCGGGTGTCCTGGCTTTCAGAAGCGTTTTTGGGCTGCTGTGACGGCGTATTTTCAGAAGCATTTCTTTTGCTGCCTTCCAGTATCGCGTATCCTCCTCCCTTTAATTTGGTGTACCGCAACTGAAGGGGCGGGAGCAGCTGTTTGAGAACGGATTCGATGTCCTGTCCTTCCCGGATAGCAAAATCCACTTTTTTGTTTTGTAAAATGCCGCTCGAATACACAAAACGAGTCTTGTGCAGTTTCTCCAGCTTGTTGAGAAGGAGTTCCAGGGATTGCATTTCCCGCTGTACCGGCTGGGAAGCCCCCGCCGTTTGATGGGCGATCAGGACGTTTTGTCCGTAACAGCCGGGGCCATGAACAATGCATACCAGTCCTATTGCTCCAAAGACATGCGTAATGAAATGTTTCATATAAGTAAAACAGGTTTTTAAAGGATGTTTTTGTGTATAACATTCCCGTTTCCTGTTTTTCCCGGTTTTTTTAAAAAAAATTAAAAAAATCTTCACGATTTTTTCATTCACCCGGGCGGCCCCTGCCTGGTTGCTTCGGTTTAATGAAGAAGATAGCCGTTTTCCAGGTCTGTGGCCTGAAGATCCAGTATCAGCGCGAGGTTTTCGATGAAGTCAGCGGCGTTTTCGATCGGCAGTTTGCCGGAAAGCTTCTTTTCAAGCAATGCAGGCTCTGCAAACTCTATTTTTACCCCGAAAGAGTCTTCCGCGCCGGCTACGACTTCCGACACGGGCGTGTCCTTCAGAATCATGATCCTGTCCATCCAGGAGGTGTGGTGGGAAGTATTGACCTTTACCGGCACGAGCCGGCCGGAGCCGTTGGTGACGACAGCCATATCCCCGGGACGCAGGCGGACAGGGTGGCTGTTTTTTATGCCGGACAGCGCTATTTCTCCCTTGGTCAGCACCACCCTGGTATTCTGGCGGCGACTGTTGACATTGAACTCCGTGCCGATTACTTCGACGTTCGCTTCCGGCGTGGTAACGACAAACCTGGAGCCGGTCACCCTGGCCACCCGGAAAAAGGCTTCTCCATCCAGCTCTACCTTTCGCAGGCTGGTGCCGTCCCTGACAATTCTCAGTATGGAATGTGCGTTGAGGGTAACGACACTCCCGTCGTTCATCCGGATTTCTTTCATTTCCCCGAAACCCGTCCGGTGCTCCACCACGGCCGGCCGAAAGTACAGCCACAGCACCGCAGCCAGTCCGGCCACCAGGCAGGCCGCCGCCGCATACCGGAAATAGCTCGTAAAGAGGGAAGTTTTTTGATCCAGCCGGCGGGTTTCCACCTCGATCCGGCGCTTCAGATCCAGGAGGCTCTCTTTCGAAATCTGCGCCCCGGGATTTTCAAAAGTGTGCAGCATGGACCTGGCCATCAGGATGTCTTCTTCCTTGTCCGTATGGGCGCGTATAAAGTCATTCCAGAACCGGTTGGATTCGTCGGTCGGCGACTGCACCCACTGAATAAAAAAAGAGTCAGCGCAGAAATCGGCGGCGGTGTATTCAGTATAATTCATAAGCACAGATTAGGGTTTGCCTGACAGCAGGAATACGGAGATGATCAGCATGGGAATCATGGCATAATAAAGACCCTCCTGGTAGACGGACTGCTTCAGGCATTTTTTAAGGGTGGAAAGGGCAATGCTGACCACGTTATAGACACTTTTAATCGTAATCCCCATGACTTCCGCCGCTTCGTCATACGAAAGTCCCCGCAGGTACACAAGGTAGAGGATCTCCTTTTGCCTTTTGGGAAGCTTGTTCAGCTCGCTGACCACAATCTGCTCTCTCCGGGAATAATATTGTTGTTCGATGATCTGTTTTTCTGCAGGCTGTATGACGAATCCTTCATTTTCGAAGGCATATTCCGAAGCCGGCAGGTGTTTGTTTTTCCGGGAGATGGCATTGAGGAGCCTGCTGCGCATGGCCTTGTAGAGATAAAAACGGATGTTGTCAGTACCGCCCAGGCTTCTCCGCTTGGTATACATGGAGAGGAAAAGTTCCTGGATACAGTCTTCGACCAGTTCTTTGTCCCTGACCAGGTTGTAGCCATAGCGGTACAGCTCTGCAGCGAAAAGCTCATATATTCTTGAAAATGCTTCCCTTTTTCCTTCGCGGAAAGCGTCCCACAGGGCAGTGTGATCTTCCGTGGAATTTATTTTACTCGGCATAGAAATAGAATTGATTCACCTGTTTATTATTTATCTGATCTCTACCGTCACCTGGCATTCATTTATACCTGTTTTACCTGTTTGTGGTCTGTTTACTGCTTAGCCCGGCGGTCTCCGCGCTGCGTTTATGCTATCCGGGCCACCGCGCAGTTTTATTGTACCGGCAACCGCTTTCCGGGTAAACAGCACCGGATGGTCCGATTGTTGCATAAAAATACGAATCAAATGCACATTGCCAATTGCAGGCATTTAAAAACCTGGTGAAGTATCCCCGGCCCGCTTTGGTCCGTATGGGCCGGGGGGCAGGTTTCTTAACTGCCAGGTAACACCTGCGTAATGTCTGTAACCTAAGTTTGGGTATTATTTAGCCGTAATCGTTTTTCCGGATGCCGCCGATCCTGTTCCGGCTTAGGAGAAGAGTTCCAAACAGAACTAAGCTTATATTGGTATGGTTTTAGAATGAAAACCGGCTGCCGAGATGTTTGCAGCCGGTTTTGTTTTGGCGGTAAGATCGGCGATGAACTCTTGTATTTTCTATATACAGTCCTGTAAGAAACCGGGATTTTGTTCCTGGAATGGTTTTTATTGGGCAAACAGGCAGATTTTTTTTAGATTCGCGAATAGTTTATAATTGATTTAAATAAATTCAGCAACTTGACTATTTGAATATGATCATGAAAAGAATCTTTTTGGCGGCGCTGTTCCTGTCCGTATTCTGCGCAAACGCGCAGCAGAGCAACAATACGCTGATGAGTGCCGATTTTTGGAAAACAAACCCCAGCCTCGAAGCTGTTAAAGCAGAAATTGCAAAAGGAAACAGTCCTTCCCAGCCTAACGCTGCCTCTTTTGATCCCGTGACTTCGGCGATCATGAACAGGGCTTCAAACGACGTTATCAGGTTCCTGATAGAGCAGAAAGGAAACAGCGTCGATAAGAAAACACACCACAGCCGTATTTACCTGCATTGGGCGGCTTCAAGCGGCAACCTGGAGCTGGTCAACTACCTGATCGCGAAAGGATCAGACGTACATTACCAGGACAGCCACGGCG
>JBEBSO010000342.1:0-4642 GCA_040394275.1 Telluribacter sp. | reverse complement strand
GGGCTCGAGCGTAACGTACACCGTGGACGCAGCAAGCAGTCCGTCTCCGCCGTGGGCCGTCACCTCCCGGATCGCTTCCACTTCCGCATGAGGACCGCCGTATCCACGGTGATACCCCTCCCCGATGACCCTGTCCCCGTGCACTATCACACACCCCACCATAGGATTAGGGCTCACCGCTCCCCTGCCCAGCGCCGCCAGCTGCAGCGCCCTGCGCATAAATATCTCTTTCATTTTTGTTCGCCAGCTTTAGCCGTCGCTGTAAATATACATTCATTTCCGGTGTGCCCGCGAACGCCGCGCCTGCCGCACAGTAAGAAAATTTCATTCCTTTGAAATTTCTCTTTTTCCTTTAGAAAGCATCTGCTATCTTTGTGTTCTACTATCTAAAGATAGAGGAGGGTTTACATGGAAAGGAGCTTGGTTATACCGGGTTCCTTTTTTTATCCGGGAAGAAGCGCCTTACCCGCAGGCAGATGATTTGTATCACCCCGACTATTTTACTAACTTACCGTTCCCGAGCTTTGTACTGAAAACCTTTACCTGGAATGACTTCCGCAAAACAGCTGTACCAGTACCTGATTCACCATATTACCGTCTATCCGCCGAAAGAACGACAGGCGATGGCCTTCATGCTTCTCGAGCATTACCTGCACCTGAGAAACATAGACGTGCTGGTGGACCGGCCCATCACCGACACCCTGTCGCATCCGGACTGGGACCAGATCATCGCACGGCTCAATCAAAACGAGCCGGTCCAGCATATCATCGGGTCGGCCGAGTTCTGCGGGCTCACCTTTAATGTATCCGGGTCTGTGCTGATCCCCCGCCCCGAAACCGAAGAGCTGATCCGGCTGATCACCCGGAGGTACAGCGAGCCTGACGAAAAAGTCTCGATACTGGATATAGGAACGGGAAGCGGCTGTATCGCCATCGTACTTTCGCGCTTCCTGCCGCATGCCCAGGTCACCGCCTGGGATGTGTCCGAAGAAGCCCTGGAGGTAGCCCGGGAGAATGCCCGGCAGCTGCTCACGGACGTAAAGTTTGAAAACGTAGATATCCTGGACAAAAATGCGGAGAGGCCGGATACCAGGTTTGACTGCATCGTCAGCAATCCCCCCTACGTCACCTATTCGGAAGCGGAAAACATGCAGCCCAACGTGCTGCGCTTCGAACCCCACCAGGCCCTGTTTGTCGAAGACCATGACCCGCTGCTGTTCTACAGGGCCATTGCAGAGTACGGACAGACCCACCTGACTGCCAACGGAAGATGCTACGTGGAAATCAACGAGCATTTCGGCGCCGAAACGAAGGAGCTATTTGCCGGGTACGGCTACGCTGATGTACAGCTCCGGCAGGATATCCAGGGCAAGGACCGGTTTGTCCGGGCCGTCTGGCAGGGATAAATTCTTCCCCCCGCGTTACCGCGCCCTGATGATGTCGGTAAAATCGCGTGACTTGAGCGAGGCGCCTCCTACCAGTCCGCCGTCCACGTCGGCACCGGCAAAGAGCTCTCCCGCATTGGCCGCTCCCACGCTTCCTCCGTACAGGATAGATATGTCCTGTGCCACTTCGCTGCCGAATTTTTCAGCCAGGTGGCCGCGCAGCGCTGCATGCATCTCCTGGGCCTGGGCGGCACTGGCCGTAAGCCCGGTACCGATCGCCCATATCGGTTCGTAAGCAATAACAACCCGGGCCATTTCCTCTGCGCCGAGATGGAAAAGGCTCTCGGTCAGCTGCGCCTTTACCACTCCGATATAATCCCCGTTTTGTCGCTGATCCAGCGATTCACCGCAGCAAAAGATGGGCTTTAATCCATTTTCCAGGGCGATATCCACCTTTTCGGCCAGCTGCCGGCTGGTTTCGCTGAAATACTGGCGGCGCTCGCTGTGTCCGAGGATGACGTAAGGTATACCCATGGCCCGGAGCATCGGTGCGGAAATTTCACCTGTGTAGGCCCCGAAAGCCTTTTCATGACAGTTTTGCGCGCCCAGAGAGATCCGGGGATGACCGGCTACATAGCTTTTCAGCGTGGCAAGATAAAGTGCAGGCACCGCGAGCACCACCTCCACGTCCGAGTTTACCTCGTCTTTCACCATGTTCACGATTTCGGAAGTAAGCGCTACGGCTTCATCCAATGTCTTGTTCATCTTCCAGTTCCCTGCGACGATCTTTTTTCTCATTTCTTTATTCCGGTTTGTTTTTTGTACATAAAAAGTTCAAAGAGCCCTTTTTTGCCCGCGGCTCCTGCACACCCGGTTCCCCGAACTGTTCCTGCCGCGCTATTCCACCTCCACGACCACGTCATCCGTCAGCGGATGCGCCACGCAGGTCAGTATGAAGCCCTCTGCCAGCTCGGCTTCCGTCAGGGCCTCGTTTTCGTCGAGACGGACCTCGCCGGAAAGCTTCCGGCCCATACAGGCCGTACACATGCCGGCCTGGCATGAATAAGGCAAATCAATGTCCTTTTCCAGGGCAGCTTCCAGGATCGTCTGGTGCGGCTCCACAGTCAGCCGGAATTCGCTGCCTTCGTACCTGAGCAGGATTTCCCTCGTCTTCAGGACGTTCTCTTCCGCTTCCGCGTCTTCATGCAGCTGGTGCCCGGTCAGGAAGCTTTCCCTGTGAATTTTGTCCGGCGCAACTCCCCTGCCCTCCAGAGCCGACTTCGCCTCTTCCATCATCCCGGCCGGTCCGCAAAGATAATAATCTGTTTCCTCGGGCTCCGCCGCAGGCAGCCGGTCGAGATACCCCAGGATCGCCTCCCCGGTCAGCCGGCCCCTGTCACCCAGCCAGGACGCCGATGGCTGTGACAATGTGTGAATCACCTGAAAACGGTCTTTGTATTTTGCAGCAAGCCCGGCGATTTGTTCCCGGAATATAATGGCAGCTTCATTGCGGTTGCCATACAGCAGGTATACCCTGCTTTCCGGTTCTACGATAAGCACGGATTTCGCCATGGAAATCAGCGGTGTGATGCCGCTCCCGGCCCCGATCAGCACGACCGTTCTTTTCTTATCCGCATCCGGCTCCAGGGTAAATACACCCATCGGCTCCATAACTTCTACGATGTCTCCCTCTTTCAGCCGCTCGTTCAGAAATCCCGATATGCGTCCTCCTTCGATCCGTTTTGCGGTGACCGAGACGGAGGCATCCGTATAGGGAGAGCTGCTGAGCGAATAGCTTCTACGTACCTTTTTCGGTTCGCCGGCATCGATCAGCAGCGTCAGGAACTGGCCCGGCTTGTACCTGAGCACCTCGTTGAGCGGATGCCAGAAGTGTATGGTGACGGTATCGTCCGTCTCCCGCTGCACTTCTTTTACTTTAAGAAAATAGAACTTGCTCATGACAGTGCGTTTGCAAAGACAAAATCCCCGGACTGAAATGCGCCGGGGATCCGCCTGTATTCTTCAGAACCCGGGCTGAGCCGGGGTCAACACCTATTGAAGTCTCGCCACCGCCTCCCGGATGCGGTTGACTGCTTCCTCGAGCACCTCGTCAGCCGCGGCCGTGGAAATCCGGAGGCAATTGGGTGCGCCGAAGCCCGACCCTGCCACCGTCGACACATGGGCCGTAGCCAGCAGCCAATTGGCAAAATCGTCCGAATTATCAATTTTCACCTCCCCGTCCGACTTACCATAATAATAGCTGATATCGGGAAAAGCATAAAAGGCACCCTGCGGCATATTGACTTTGAAGCCCGGGATTTCTTTCAGCAGCTTCACCACCAGGTCGCGGCGCCGCGCATAAGCCCTGGTCATTTCCCTGCTCGGTTCGAGCGGGCCGGTATAGGCGGCTACCGCTGCTTTCTGCGCGATGGAATTGGTACCGGAAGTCACCTGGCCCTGCAGCTTTTCCACGCCGTCGGCGATCCATTTGGCCGCACCGATGAACCCGATCCGCCAGCCGGTCATCGCGAAGCCCTTCGCCACACCGTTAACAGTAATGACGCGGTCTTTGATCGCCGGGATGGACCCGATGCTGAAATGCCCTTCTTCGGTAAAGTTGATGTACTCATAGATCTCATCTGCGAGCACGTATACGTTTTCATGCCTTTCCACCACCGCGGCGATGGCGCGAAGCTCCGCTTCCGAATACACGGACCCGGTGGGGTTATTAGGAGAAGCGTACATGATGATCCTGGTACGCGGCGTAATGGCTGCTTCGATCTGTTCGGCAGTCACCTTAAAATCATTTTCGAAAGCACCCTCCAGCACCACCGACTTTCCTTCGGCCAGCTTCACCATTTCGGAATAGCTCACCCAGTACGGGGCCAGGATAATCACCTCGTCTCCCGGGTTCACCAGCGCCTGGATTACATTGGCCAGCGAATGCTTTGCACCGGTGGATACGACTATATTTTCGGCTTTCCAGTCAATGTTGTTCTCTCTTTTCAGCTTATCCGCTATCGCTATCCGCAGATCAGGGTACCCCGCTACCGGTGAATAGCCGTGAAAACCGGCATCAATGGCCTTTTTTGCTGCTTCACAGATGTGGGCCGGTGTCTTGAAATCAGGCTCTCCCACACTCAGACTGATTACTTTATGCCCCTGAGCAGCCAGCTCCCGGGCTTTTTTGGTCATTCCCAAAGTGGAAGATTCTTCCAACTGATTAATACGCTCGGCGAGTATTTGTGTTTGTCCCG
>JBEBSO010000341.1:0-4661 GCA_040394275.1 Telluribacter sp. | reverse complement strand
GAGATCCAGCGCACCGCCCAGGATCTCCACCAGCCCGTTTACCAAATGGTGATAGGCCACTTCCGCGGATGAAAATGCGCTCACGTGCCACTGCGCCAGGCTAGCTGACTCATTTTTACTGAAATTACCCAGCAGGGCCGGCTGATAGGGCGGCCCTTCCACTTCCAGGTATTGCTCGTCGAACGCAATGTGCTGAAAGTGCTCGGGATGCAGGTGAAAATAGTCCGCAATCCGTCCCACCTGGTGATCGTGCTCCTTACCCAGGAACACCCGGGACGCTTTGACCCCGCTGCCTTCCGGCGTCATGTAGTGGAGGCAATCCCTGTTCAGCTGCTCCGTAGTAAGCGGCTTCGAAAGAAACGGGTTAAAATTGATACACCAGGTACCGGTAGACAACAATATAAAAGGCGCCTTGAAATAGGTGCGGTAGGGAATAAGCGCCGCTGAGCTGTCGTGCAGCCCGAATCCCGACCGTATTGTCGCTTCCCCGTCACGGAAAATAAAAGAAGAAGACCCTATCAGCGGGGCCAGGATCTTCTGGAAGCCCTCCGCCTTTACCCAGCTGTGGTACCCCATCATCTCGAAGCTCCAGAGGGCCGTATGACAGCCCAGCGAGGTATAGTCACTGGCCTTCCGTCCGGTCAGGAGGTACATGATATATTGAGGAAAGTGCAGGGTAGTTTTTATCTTTTTAAACACCTCCGGACGGGCATGCCTGAGCCAGTACAGCTGCAGGCCCGAATTCAGCATTCCCATCGCCGGCGAGCCGGTTTCCAGCGCCAGCTTTTCCGCATTTCCGTAGGTATCATAAAACTTCGCGGCATAGGGAAAAGGAAGGGGCTTCAGGTAGGAATACAAAGGCGTAAGCGGTCTGCCGGATTCGTCCAGGTGAACGAGGCTTGCCCCGTAAGCCGAGGCATTTACTGCGGTGATCTCGTATTCCTCCCGCGAACGGATGCTTTCCCACTGCTGTTTTACCCCTTCGGTGATCAGATCGATATCGTCACAGGGAAAACCGTCCTCATCCGTCACTTCGGGCAAATTCTCGCTGTATTCCTCTACAATTCCGAATGCTTCGTTAAACAGTATGTATTTTTTGTTAGTGCGTCCAATGTCAAAGACAACCGTTACCTTCATCTGTATAAAATAAAAAGTTCAAAAAAGTTCAAAAAGTTCTAGAGCGCGAAGAGCTTCACTTTAGAACTAAAATAACTTTAAAGCTATAGAACACCGGGTCCTAAAGTCCGTTAGTCTGTTCACTGCCTGTCCGTATAATTCCCGGACAGCATATCCTTACTTGTAATATTCCTAAAAACTGTTTACAATATACTACTAAAGTCAATCTGAAAGCATCCCCCCGGCAGAAAAACTAATTAATACCTGATTATCAGTAAATTGCACGCAAAAAGCTCCGCGCCCGGCCTTACCTTGAAAGCGCCGGCTTCAGCACCTCCGTCCACCGGCGGTACCCTTCCGCATTCATGTGCAGGCTGTCCTTCACAAAAATGCTTCCGTCCGGGCGACCGTCTTTCAGCATGACCCGGGTGATGTCTATATAACGATGGTTCCGGTCTGTACCGATAAACGCTTTGATAAGTTTGTTGGCCTCCTCCACCTCCGCCCTGCGGTTCCAACGGGAAGGAGACGGCTTCATCGACACATAATACATGCGTACCTTCGGAAGCCTTTCCCTGATCACCTGTGTAAGCCTGACATAGGCATCCCTGGTCTGCTGAGGCGTCTTTGCCTTCTTTCCGAACATGTCGTTCTCACAGTAGACGACGATGGCCGAAGGCTGATGCGGGAACACCGTCCGATCCAGGTAATGAGCGACTTCGGGGAGGGTAGATCCGCCAAACCCGCGGTTGAGCACAGGCAGCGGCGACAAATCCGCCGCCGCGTTTTTCCACCGTGTAAAGGAAGAGCTCCCGATCAGGACGATGGGATGCTTTGGCGGGGGGCTGATTTTTTCCTCCTTCTCATAGTCCCGGACCGTCGCCTCAAACCGGTCCAGCCCGTAATCAGGCTCCCAGGAACCGGCCAGAGGAGCGTAGTTCGGCCGGCTGCAGCCCGTCATGCAGGCGGCAAATAAAACGAGTAACGCTGTTTTTTGTAAAAAAGAAAATGAACGCATGATGGACTGACCGGTTTAAATAGTTAAAATGACGACAGGTCGCGACAAAATAGAATGCTATCTTTGCCCTTCAAAAGTAGCAAACTTTGCCATGCGCTCAGCAGCCGGGCAGACCGGAGACGACAGTTCACAAAAAATCGCTCTTTCCTGTTCCCGGTAGCGCCCCGTATGTGCAGGCATCCAACGTTTCAGCGTACATCTTCCATGAACAACCAGGTTTACATTTCCCCGATATCGACCTCCCGTCCCGACCAGCAGGGCCGGAAAGCCTATTCCGCCATAGCGGTAATTGCAGATACCCGGACCAGGAAATACTGCTATCCACGCATCAAAAGCCTGCTTCCCGGGCATACGCTCATTACCGTTCCGGCGGGGGAAGTTCACAAGAACCTCACCACCTGCGGGCAGATCTGGAAATCGATGACCGATGCCACCCTCGACCGGCATGCCCTGGTCATCAACCTCGGCGGCGGCGTCATCGGGGACATGGGCGGTTTTTGTGCGGCGACCTACAAGCGGGGCGTCGATTTCATCCAGGTACCCACCACGCTGCTCTCCCAGGTGGACGCCAGCGTAGGCGGTAAACTGGGCATTGATTTTCATGGCCTGAAGAATCACCTGGGGGTATTTACGCTGCCGGCAGCGGTCCTGATCGATCCGGCGTTTCTCGAAACGTTGCCGGAGCGGGAGCTCAGGTCCGGGTTTGCCGAGATCATCAAGCATTGCCTGATCGCGGATGCCGGAAAATGGGAAGAGATCAGCCGGCGCGACCTGCAGGACCAGGACTTCCCCGACCTGATCAGCCATTCCGTCGGGATCAAAAAGCACATCGTAAGCCAGGATCCTACAGAAAAAGGGCTCCGTAAAATCCTGAATTTCGGCCATACCCTCGGGCACGCCGTCGAAACCCATTTCCTGTCCAAACCCAAGGGACAACAGCTGCTGCACGGGGAAGCCATCGCCGCCGGCATGATCATGGAGAGCTACCTGGCTTTCCGGAAGAAAATGATCCCGGAGGCAGCGCTCAACGCCATCGGCGAATTCCTCTTTTCCATCTACGGCGCCGCCGGGATCCGGGAAGCGGATATCGATCCGGTCATCCGCCTGACCAGGCAGGACAAGAAAAACCTGGGCCGCGAGGTACGGTTCTCCCTGCTGGAAGGGATCGGGCGCTGCCGGTATGACATCCGGATTACCCCCGGGGAAATGAAAAAAGCCGTCCGGTACTACGCGGGCCTGTAAAAAATATCAGGTAAGCTGTTGATTACTAATACCCTTTTGCTTAAATTTACTGTAACGTCTCTTTACATAAATCTAAAAAAGCGAAACGGGTATGGCAAAGGTCTCTACGTTTACGGTAGCTATTTGTTTTTTATTGATTATTTCGGGTTGTTCACTCAGGAAGAAAATTTTCGTTGAGCACGATTACAGCTACGAGACCAACTTCAAGGATTACTCTACCTATACTTTTCTGGAGTGTGAAAGGGACACCAACAACCTCTGTACCGAGATTTACGAGGCGATACGCCGGCAAATGCAGGCCAGGGGCTACAAGCTCACGGCCGACAAGCCCACCTTGCTGGTTAATTACGGTATTTTCTACGACAATCTCCGGTACCAGGGATATATGCAACCGGTCATAAAAAACTGGGTGGATACCGAAAACGAAAGCTTCCGGTACGAACCGATCAAGTATGCGCTGGACAAAGGCACGCTGATCGTCTCCCTGATCGACGCCAAATCCGACCAGGTGGTATGGCGGGGCTATGCCTCCGGGATTTTCGGGCTCCAGACCAACCCGAACAACTACTACCGGAACGTCGTACGCCGTATTTTCGACCAGTACCCGCTTTTCGCCAAAGGGTATGACCCGCGTAAATATACCGACGAGATCGGCCGCTGAGGCAATCAAATAGCTGAGGGTATAAAAACCAAAACCAGTCGTTCACTTTGCAAAGCGATACAGGCAGCCTGGTTTGGGCCGTCGGCGCCAGCAAGGCCAAGCTTACCACATCTCTGCGTCTGCCCCAGGCCTGAGCAACCCCGCATCAAAGTGCTGCTGTAGCTGCAAACTACATGCAATGGCAGGCTCATCACCAATTATTGATGTTGTTTATGACATTGATCGCGACATATCAAGACAATATCTATTTTTTTGCTGAATTGTTGACAAGTATTTTTAGTAAATCCGATTCTAGTCTCCCACATAGACCTTTATTGAATTCCTTTTCGTAAGCAATGTGATATAACACTGTAAATTCATTTATACCAGCTTTGAAAAAGGGCCGAGAGATTTTAATTCTGTAGCGCGCAATGTACTTCTGACCTCGTTCAATAATCACAGACCTTCGATAATCTTGAATCAAATTAATATTCCTTGCTACATCACCATCAAAAAACTCAATTGGTTTCGCAATCGAGATAAGTCCCGATGGGTAAAATATAACAGGCGAATCAGAAATATTGATGTATTCGACAGCCAGATCCAGAGAATCTCCGATAATAGCCTCAATTGTCACACTTGCCT
>JBEBSO010000340.1:0-4661 GCA_040394275.1 Telluribacter sp. | reverse complement strand
CCCGTCCACGATTACAACAGAATTTTCAACAACTGGTGGCACCGGGTAGCGGACGGCGAAAAAAACGTAACCTGGCCGGGGAAAATAAAGTATTTTGCGCTGAGCTCCGGGACTTCGGAAGCCGCCAGCAAACAGATCCCGATTTCCAAGGAAATGTCCAAGGCCATCCAGCGAACCAGCATCCGGCTGATCATGACCCTGGGCAAGTACAAAGATCTGCCCGACGATCTCTATGAAAAGGGATTTCTTATGCTGGGCGGCAGCACGGACCTTAACGTGCGCGATGCCCGCCTGGACGGCGATCTCAGCGGCATCACCGCCAGCCAGATTCCCTTCTGGTTCCGTCCCTATTACAAGCCGGGGCAACGTATAGCCACTGAACGGAACTGGGAAAGAAAGCTGGAAGACATTACCCGGGAAGCCAAAGACTGGGACATCGGGTTTATCGTCGGCGTACCGGCCTGGCTGCAGCTGCTGATGGAAAAAATCATCCGGCATTACAACGTCAGCCACATCCATGAAATCTGGCCCAATCTCCAGGTTTTTGCCCATGGAGGCGTCTCCTTCGAGCCGTACAGGAAAAGCTTCTGCAAGCTGCTCGGCAAGCCGCTGATTTATATCGAAACCTACCTTGCCTCCGAGGGTTTCCTGGCCTACCAGGCAAGGCCGGAAGCCAGGGGAATGCAGCTGGTGCTCAATAACGGCATTTTCTTCGAATTCGTACCGTTCACTTCCGACAACTTCGATGCGGACGGCGGCATCCTGGACAACCCCGAGACGCTGATGATCCATGAAGTGGAAGAAGGAAAAGACTATGCGCCGCTCATTTCCACCTGTTCGGGGGCCTGGCGGTACCTGATCGGCGATACGGTGCGGTTTGTAAACAAGGAAAAAGCCGAAATCGTCATCACCGGGCGAACGAAGCATTTTCTCAGCCTCTGCGGTGAGCACCTGTCAGTCGATAACATGAACAAGGCCATCGATCTCGTATCCGGATCGCTGGGTCTGCATGTCATGGAATTTACCGTAACGGGCATTTCCCACGATTCGCTCTTTGCCCACCACTGGTACATCGGCACGGACGAGGCCGCCGACGAGGATATCGTCAGGGAAACCCTGGACAAGAACCTGAAAATGCTGAACGACGATTATACCGTGGAGCGGAACCATGCGCTGAAAGAGGTATTCGTTACCATTCTTCCCAATAAAGTCTTCTACGAATGGATGGAGCACAAGGGGAAAATGGGCGGGCAGCATAAGTTCCCGCGGGTGCTGAAGAAAAACCAGGCGACCGAATGGGTCGAGTTCCTGCAGGCAAAGGGCTACCGGATCCCGCCCGGGCATAGCCAGACCGGGGCCTAGGAATTGTCCAGGATGACCGTAAAAAAAAGTCTCAGGGCAATCCCTATAAAGACCACTCCCGTCAGCTTATTGAAATAGTAGGCAATCCGCTCCGTAAAAAAGCGCTGCAGCCGGTGTGCAAAGACGGCAATCAGCGATTCGGTCAGGAAAATCGTCAGCACCGCAGCGCCAAAGAAAAGGATGCTCTGCTGCAGGTCATAGTGCAGCGTCGTGTGCACGTAAGTCGCCAGCGTCGCCCAGGCAATGAAATTTACCGGGTTAAGGCCGTTCAGCAGGAAGCCTGTCGAAAAATAATATACGAAGCTGCCGAGCCTGCTCCTGGGGTATACCATCCTCGGCTTTTGCTTGAGCAGGTTCGACAGGCCGATCCCGGTCAGGAAAAGCCCTCCCGCCCCTGCCATCCACTTGTCGAAATCGGGTATATCCGGTAGATAGGCGGTGCCGAACAGTGCAAAAAAAACGAAAATCAGGTCACAAACCAGTACGCCGAGGGCAATCTTTATGCCGCTTCGGTAACCGTTGTCCACGCTGCTCTGCACAAGGGAAAAGAAAACCGTCCCGAATGTACAGGATAACAGTAAACCGGTAACGAAGCCGAATAATACAGATTCAACCATCTAGATACCTTTAATCCTGGCTACCATAAGAATACCTGCCACGGACAATGCATCCGTGATCCGGGACTCCATCACCATGTCCACGGCCTCCCGCAAAGGGATGCGCCGGACTTTCAGCTCCTCGGTGTCCTCCGGGTCGTCCTCGAATTGCTGCAGCTCTTCGGCCAGGTAAAGAAAGCCCTCCTCGTCGGTCGCCGAATTGGAGGTGTGGATACGGGCGATCTCCGTCCAGCGGGAAGCCACCAGCCCAGTTTCCTCCCGCAGCTCCCGTTTCGCGGCATCCAGGCGGTTTTCATCCAGCGGCCCTCCGCCTTCGGGGAGCTCCCACGAATACGCCTCCAGCGTGTAGCGATACTGCCCTACCAGGTAAATGTTTCCGTCCGCATCCAGCGGTACAACCCCCAGGGCTTTGTTTTTAAAACGGACCACTCCGTAAATTCCCTCCCTGCCTGCCGGGTTGATTACTTCATGATGCTCCACGCGGAGCCAGGGATTTTCATATCTGCAGTCGACGGACAGCGTTTTCCAGTTATTTTCTTCTGACATACTATAGCTTTGCTTCCCGCTAATCTTAATATATTGTAAATAAATCCGGTGAGGAAGACAGCGGGCCCGACCCTCCCGGCCGGGATATTTATCCTATCTTTGTAACCAGGCTTCACAATCAAAACCGATGCAAATAAACCAAAATAAGTGGAAACAAAAGGTGATACTCCTGTCATTTGTTGCGAGTATGCTCCTCACTTCCGTCAAATTTTTGGCTTATTACCTCACCCGGTCGAACGCCGTCCTCAGCGATGCTTTCGAATCCATCATCAACGTGCTCGCCAGCGGGTTCGCCTTTTACAGCATCCGGATTTCCGCACAGCCCAAGGACAGCAACCATCCCTACGGGCATGGGAAAATCGAATTTTTCTCCGCCGGCTTCGAAGGAGCGCTCATCATCATCGCCTCGGCAGCGATTATTTACCTGGGCATCTCCCGCCTGCTGCATCCCGTTCCTCTCGAAAACCTGTCGGGTGGCGCGGCGCTCGTCGGGCTGACCGCCCTGGCCAACGGTGCGCTCGGCTACTACCTGATCCGGGAAGGCCGGAAGCTCAATTCGCTGGCGCTGACCGCCGACGGCAAGCACCTCGTCTCCGATTTTATCAGCACGCTTGTTCTTCTGGGAAGCATCGCCCTCATCCTGGTCACGGGCAAGCAGTGGATCGACGCGGTCGCCTCTCTTGTGTTCGGAGGGCTTATAGCGCTGAGCGGGCTCCGCCTGGTGCGGAAATCGGTCGCCGGCCTCATGGACGAAACAGACCCGGCCATACTCGAAGGCGTGGCCCGGACGATCCGGACACACAGAAAAGACCACTGGGTCGACGTACACAACATGCGTGTACAGCAATACGGTCCTGATCTTCACATTGACTGCCACCTTACGCTGCCTTTTTACTGGTCCCTGCAGCAGTCGCACGATGCCGTAATTGACTTTGAAAATGTATTGAAAGCGTCGCATGCCGGCGAAACGGAGGTTTTCGAGCATACGGATCACTGTCTGCAGGCATGCTGCAGGTCCTGCAGGCTTCAGAACTGCGGTGCGAGACGCCATTCCTCCGTCGCGGACCTACGCTGGGACGCCGCCAGCCTGGCAAAAAATGAAAAACTTTATAGAAATCTCACTGTTTCGAAAAAAAAACAAATAACTTCCCGGTTTCATTTTTAATATTTTTTAATATCAATCCAGATTAGCGAAACATGGACAACTCCAGAAGAGACTTCCTGAAAAAGGCAGGGGCCGGTTTGCTCGCGGTCCCGTCTGTCCGGGCATGGGCGGCGCCCGCCAAAAAGATGTTTTTCGAAATATCGCTGGCCGAATGGTCCCTCCACCGGGCGCTGAATGCAAAAAAAATCACCAACCTCGATTTCCCGGTGCTGGCGAAAAAGGAATTCGGAATCAGTATAGTTGAATACGTTAACCAGTTTTTCAAGGACAAAGCCGGCGATACCCGGTACCTGGCAGAGCTGCTCAACCGCGCAAAGGACAACGGCGTCAGCAATCACCTGATCATGATCGACGGTGAAGGCGGCCTCGGCGAGCTCAAGGCGTCGGTCAGGGAAAAAGCGGTCGAGAATCATTACAAATGGGTGGAAGCTGCGAAGTTCCTGGGGTGCCGGACCATCCGTGTTAACGCCCACGGAGAAGGCTCGTCGTCGGATGTCGCCAAAGCGGCTGTCGAGGGCCTGGGTAAATTGGGAGAGTTTGCAGCAAAGAGCAGCATCAACGTGATCGTGGAAAACCACGGCGGCTACTCCTCCAACGGGCAATGGCTCGCCGGGGTGATGAAACAGGTCAATCTCAGGAATGTGGGGACGCTGCCTGACTTCGGCAATTTCTGTCTCAAAAGAAAGCCCGGCGACTGGCGGGTATGCGAGGAAGAGTACGACCGCTACAAAGGAACGGCGGAGCTGATGCCGTATGCCAAAGGAGTGAGCGCCAAATCGTATGATTTCGACGCATCGGGCAACGTCATCGAAACCGACTACCACAAAATGCTGAAAATCGTCAAAGACAGCGGCTTCAAGGGAATCATCGGTATCGAATACGAAGGCGATAAGGCTTCCGAATACGAGGGAATCAAAGCCACAAAAAAAATACTGGAGCGGGTGGGTGCTGCTTTGTAAGGCATTTCCGGC
>JBEBSO010000339.1:0-4662 GCA_040394275.1 Telluribacter sp. | reverse complement strand
GGGCGTTGCGTTCTTGCAAAAGCTGACGCTGGCCTGCGCGGGAGTCAGGGTTACAGCCACGGGAATCGCGTTGACGTTTACAGTAATGGTTGCTTTGGGGCCTTCACACCCTGTGCCCGATACCTGCGATACCTTGTAGAGCACCTGGCCCACTGTCGTTGTCAGCGGGGTATAGGGAGTTGTGCTGGGGGTATCCGCCGCATCGTACCATTTGAGCGTATGTCCGGGGAGTACAGCAGCGGTCAGCGCCGATGCGGCGGCGTCCTTGCAGTAATTGATCGTGCTCTGCGCTAAGGTCAGTACGGGGGCTGCCGGCGCGCCTATGGTTACGGTGATGTCGGTGGCGGGTCCTTCGCATCCGGTTGTGGTGCTTACCTGGGATACCTTATAGACAAAAGTGCCTGTAGCTGTCGTGACCGGTGTATACGCGGTTGTGCTCGATGCTCCTGCCGGGTTGTACCACTTCAGGGTATGGCCCGAAGCCGGCGTAGCGGCAAGGGGTGTGGCCGTCTCATGCTGACAGTAGGTCACCGCACTTTGCCCCGGGGTCAGCGTAACGGCAAGCGGGGGGACGGCCACGTTTACCGTAATGGTCGCTTTGGGACCTTCGCAGCCGGCGGCGTTGACCTGTGAAACCTGATACGTGAATGCTCCGGGAGCAGAGGTGACCGGAGTATATGCCGTCGTGGAAGCGACGTCTGAAGGATTATACCATTTTAAAGTATGCGACGGCAGGGACGTGGCGGTGAGCGGTACGGCGGTATCGTCCTTGCAATAGTCTATCGTAGCCTGTGCCGGCGTCAGCGTGGGTGCGGCGGCAGGGGCCGCCGAGACGGTGATGCCGACTTCACCGCTGGTGGTGGCGGGGGCGCTGTTTACTATCCTTATCTTGTAATTTGCACCTGCAGCGGTGCCGGAAGGAAGCGTTGCGGAGAGCGGGGAGGCAGTTCCGGTGGTCACCAGGTCGGTAGGCGAGGTGAAAAGGCCTGCAGCATTGGATAACTGCACCTTGTAGACACCGGTAAGGGTGCCGCCGGACACAGAAAAGCTTACATTAAGGGCGCTCCCCGGGCAGATCGGGTTCGGTGTGGCTGAGGTAATCGTAATGGTCTGTGCAAACGAATTGCTTACCCACATTAATAGGATTAAGAAAGTAAGGTAAGTAGAAATTTTATTCTTCATATACCTGAATAATTGGATAGTAAGTTTATACCACTCCAAAGGTAGCTATATTTTTTTAATTGAAGATCAACAATTACATAGATTCGGGGACCACCGATTCGTACACGATATCGTGTATTCTCCGTCTCAGTTTCAGGCTGTTGATGGAGTTATTGTCTGCAGACGGATACACCCTGTTGGAGAGAAATATGAACACAATTTCTTTCTCCGGATCCACCCATACGACGTTGCCTGTGAAGCCTGTGTGCCCGTAGGAGGCGGCGGAGGCCATGGGAGATACATAGGAGCTGTTGCCCGATCCGTTGGGCTTGTCCCAGCCCAGGCCCCGGTGATAAGCCTCGTCCTGGAGGCGGGAAAAGAGGGTCACCGTACCGGGCTGGAGGTATTGCCTGCCCGCATAGCTGCCTTTCTGCAGGTTCATCTGGAGAAGCGAAGCAAGGTTGATCGCGTTCCCGAAAAGTCCCGCATGCCCGGATACGCCGCCGACCAGCGCTGCCATCTGGTCGTGGACTGTTCCCCTGATCAGCTGCCCCCTGTACTTGTTGTCCTGGGCAGTCGGGGCAACCTGTTCCGGTGGGAAGTAACGGAGCGGATTGAAAAGCAGCCTGGAAAGTCCCATCGGGATATAAAATTGCTCCTCCAGGTAGCTGTCCAGCGGCTTGCCGGTTACTCTTTCGATGATTTTCTGAAGCATGACAAAGCCCAGGTCGCTGTAGGTATAGGCCGTCTGCCGGCTCCTGTCTCTGTTGCCGTGCAGCGGAGTCTGGACGATCCATTTCCAGACCGAATCCCTGATCGCGGGGCGCGTATAAAAGCCGGGGGCGACCTGTACGCTGTAGAGGCTGTCGGCAGCCTGACTGTAGTAGTAGCTATGGGTGACCCCGTTGGATACGGTCTTTTCCCACAGCGGCGGGTACCATGAGAGCAGGCCCGCGCGGTGCAGCAGAAGGTCGCGGACGGTAAAATCCTGCTTGTTGGTTTCGTTCAGCTCGGGCAGGTAATAGGAGACTTTCTGATCGAGCTCCACCAGCTTCTGGTCGTAAAGCAGCATGATGCCCTGCAGGGTGCCCGCTACTTTGGTAACCGAAGCCAGGTCATACAGGGTTTCCTCGGATACCTTCTCCTGTGATTTGTATACTGTGCCGCCAAAGTTTTTGTCGTAGACAATTTTTCCTTTTCTGGCAACGACGATCTGGCAGCCGGGAAATGCTTTTGCGGCGATGCCTTCCCGGGCGACCTGGTCGATTCTGGACAGGGTCCGGGAGTTCATGTTTACATTTTCGGGGATGGCGTAGCCCAGCCTGCCTACTGCTTGGGTCCGGATCCCGTGCCCGGCATTGTAGGACAGCGCCGAAACCGGCATGATGCCCGATGCTGACCTGGCGCCGAAGATCACTTCACCGGTCGCTTCCTGTGCGCTGTTCCCATCCTGGTTGGCGCAGATCAGCGCGTCGGTCAGGCCGAAGTAACGGATGCTGTAGGGAGTGCCGAAAAGGCAGAGCACCGTTTTCTTGTTTTGTGCGATGAGCTGGCGCACAAAATCCGTTTCACCGGGTGTGATGCCGTGATTTTTATCCGGCGAGGAGGTGATCCCGTGCACGGCGATCACCACAGTCCTGTACGGCGCGAGCAGCCGGAGCATTTCCTGGATGCTTTCGGCGGTGGAGGGCGGGCTGGAGAACGCGAAATGGCTGACAAATGCATACCTGTCCAGCACTTTCTGAAAGGTGCTTCTCGTATGGCCTCCCAACGTCACGGAGGCGATCGGGCCGGTGGAGGGAAGCTGCAGCGGGAGCAGGTTGCCGAGGTTCCTGACCGCGGTGACCGAAGCTTCGCTGAGCTCCCGTTTCAGATACTGCGCCTCCCCGGTATTGAGGTCTTCGTAGAGATGGTCCGTCGAAACCGGGCTGAGCTGGTGAAGGCCCGCCCAGTATTTGGCCTTGAGGATCCGGAGTACTTTATCGTCGATCATTTTTTCGGAAACCACCTTCCGTTGTACGGCCGACCTGATCAGCTGGATCGTTTCCTTAATGCTTTCCGGGTACAGCAGCACGTCGTTGCCCGCGATGAGCGCCTTCAGGTTAACTTCCTGGGCTTTGCCCGATCTGAGCACGCCTTTCATGTTCATCGCGTCCGTGAACACGAGACCTCTGAACCCCATCTCTTTTTTCAGCAGGTCGGTCACGACCTTATCGGAAAGGGAGCTGGCGAGGGAAGGCGTACTGTCGATGCCGGGTACGTAGAGGTGCCCGTTGAGCACCCCCATCAGGCTGTCGGCGATCATTTTCCGGTAGGGATACAGATCGGTATCCCGGAGCTTTTCGGGACTGTGCCGGATGACCGGGAGGGTATGGTGCGAATCACTTTCGCTGTCGCCGTGCCCCGGGAAGTGCTTTGCCGTTGCGATGATCCCGGTATGCTGAAGCCCTTTCATATAGGCGATCGCCTTGGCGGCGACATTTTCACGGATTTCGCCGAACGACCGGAAGCCGATGACTGGGTTCTGGGGATTGCTGTTGATATCCGTAACCGGCGCGAAATTGATGTGAATACCCAGCCTCCTGCACTGGCGCCCGATTTCGGCCCCCATCCTGTAGACCAGGGAGTCGTCCCTGACGGCCCCCAGCGTCATCTGGTAGGGAAAGGCGATCGTGCTGTCCAGCCGCATGCCGAGACCCCATTCCCCGTCGATGCCTATAAAAAGCGGGATACGGGAGGCGGCCTGGTACCGGTTGGTAAGGGCTGCCTGGCGGCCGGGCCCTCCCTGGAAAAAGATCAGCCCGCCGATATGGTAGTCGCGGATGAGCTTTTCCGTCGCGCGGTATTCGGTTTCGCTCCGGTTGGAGAAAGCCGCCAGCATAAAAAGCTGTCCTATTTTTTCGTCCAGCGTCATGGTGGCCAGGATGCTGTCCGCCCACGGGTTATCTGGCAATACGCGGACGGGAGATACGGGGCGTTTCACCGGCCGGGCAGGCGCAGCGGCGGGCGAAGGCGCCTGTACCAGCAGGCTGTCCCGGCCGGCCGGCATGGACTTCTTCCATCCGGTGCCGATCACCGAGCCGATCACGGTCAGGATCAGCAAAGCCGTGCCGTAAAATGCGAGGGTCCCTGATTTGATGCGTACTGTCTTCATTTTTTACCATTACCTGCTGCTGCAAAGCCTTCGTTGCCAGTAATTTGAAATTTTCTCAGAATTTTCCGTAAAGGCTTTTCATAAACAGATTTCTCTTCACTGCGATGTTACGCGGATGCCGGGATAGGCGGGTGGGCCTGCTGCCGGCCAGGATCCGGAACGGGCTGCTACAAGTATAACGCAAATCGGTCCAGATTTTCAAATTTTTAAGCACATTCTAATTCTTTGCCGGGGCACCTGGTTCCAGTACCGGAACGCGATAAGTTTTTTCCGGCCCGGTGCAACATTTTGTCGCCGGAGGATGTTGTAGATAAATATACATGTACATCTGCCAAGGTTATTGAAAG
>JBEBSO010000338.1:0-4671 GCA_040394275.1 Telluribacter sp. | reverse complement strand
TGGGTACATCCCTCGAAATTTTTCCCCTGTACCTCGCCTCTGCCGGCTTCCCCTGGAACTCCACCTCTACATCATACCACCGGGCAAACTGGCGCATAATTGTGTACAGATCGGCGCTTTTAAACTGGAACTGCCCGTTTTTCCAGGCAATTACCTCCTCCATATCCACGTTGCCCACCAGGCTGATCGGCGCAGCACCGTCGGGTACGACAACTGCCTGCTCTCCCGGCCTCAGCATGAGCCCCTTCCCGCTGACCTCGCCGCCTGTCGCGCCGAAGCGGCTGCCGTCCGTGGACCGCACCCGTACACAGCCTTCGACAAGCGTGGTTTTTATGTTCTGCTCGTCTGCATAGCTGTTTACGTTAAAGCTGGTACCCAACACTTCGACAAGCTGGCCTTTGCTGAAGACTTTGAAAGGTATGTCTTCTGCCTTCTCCGGGCCGGGACGATGTACTTTTGTCACCTCGAAATAGGCCTCTCCCTTCAGCTCCACCCGCCGCTCGTCCCGGCTGAAAATGGTCGGGTAGGTCAGGGAAGATTCCGCGTTCAGCCAAACCCTGCTTCCATCCGGCAGCACGACCTGGTACTGACCGCCCCGCGGCGTAGAAATGGTGTTATACGACGCCACGGCCGGAAGCTCAGGCACACCGGGCGCTTTGCGCCACCTGTACACGACCTGTCCCCGGTCTGTCTTATCGATCGACATATTTTCCTGCTTGGCAATCTCACCCTCAGCCACTTCATCCAACAGGATATGGCTGCCGTCGGCCAGTATAAGCACCGCCCGGTCTTTACCGGGAAGAATTTCCGGCGGGGCCTTCCGCACCTCCGTTATCTCCCCGGCAGGTATTTCGCTTTGCCCCTGCCAGGCCAGATAGGCGGCCGCCCCGCCCACCAGCAGGAACACGGCTGCAGCGACATATCTCCATCCGCCCCACCTCCTGCCATACCCTGCGCCGCCCGATACGAACCCCGTCTCACGGGCCACCCGCTCCCAGGCCTCTTCCTTATCCGTGAAAAAAAAGTTGAGCAGGTGCCCGGAAGTTTCGTGCTCGTCGGTGAGTCGTGAAAACAGCGCCCTGTTCTCCCCGCTTGCTTCCAGCCATCGCTCCAGCTGCTCCTTTTCCCCGTCGGTGAGCTGCCCCGTCAGGTACCCTGCAATTAGCCTGCTGTATTCGAAATGCTGTTCGTAGTTGTCCATAGTCATCTGTATCCTGACATAAAGACACGCCAAATCCCGAAACGGGTAATTTTTTTCAAAAAAAAATTACTTCTTCCGTATCGCGCCGGCTTCCGGAACAGGCAGCCTGTGTAGCTTATGTATATACGTACAACGAATGCGACCTATGCGCTCCGGCCTTTTACCGGGCCCGGCCGGAAATAAGGAAAGGAAGACTACCGGCCTGCGAAAAAGACGAGGGCCGTAACAAAGGTGAAGGTAAGCTTCAGCCGCAGGAGCTGCAGCACTTTTTGCTTTTGCTTTTTGATGGTGTTGATCGAAATCCCCAGCTCATCGGCTATTTTCCGGTTGTTTTTTCCTTCGAGATAGCTCAGCGTGCAGATTTTCCGGTAAGTCTCCGGCAGGGATTCGATGGCCTGGTGGATTTCGGCGAGGACTTCGGCCGTGATGATGGCCTCCACGACGGTCTCCTCCTCCGCCTCCTCAAAGGCATACTGCGTCCTGAAGCCTGCCACCACTTTTCCGTGCCTCACCACGTTCAGGCTGGCGTTACGCACGCTCGCATACAGGTAATTTTTCACAGCGACGGGATGCCGGGCTACCGTTTCCCTTTCCTTCCAATACCGGATAAAGGCCTCCTGTGCGATATCCTGCGCCTGGCATTTGTCGTGGACCATCTGGAAAGAAAAAAATACAAGACGGTCGTAGTATTCCCTGAACAGCGTATCCAGGCTCAAAGGGTCCGGGTCCTGCGAAGAGAATATACTGGCTGACTTCTTCATGGTATTACTTTCTCCAAACGCTGTTCGATATGGCTCACAATGTGAAACGCCGGCGCTTCCCCGCCTTCTGCCAGGCAAAGTCCTGTGCTGCTCCGAAAACGTCCCGTTATTTTCCGAAAACTACGATAAAACTGAGCGAATTAAAAAAAATCAGACAATTATTCTTAAAATACCAAATTGCGGCCGGCCGGAGAGCCCCGGGGTAAGGACAACGGCGCAGGCCCTGTTGCCGGACAAGGTTCATTCCACGCTGTAAAGGTAATTATGCAGCAACATGTAGCCGAAAATCAACCCGCTCATGCCAAATACGGGTGCGGGTATCCTGAACATGACCGGCACCGCCAGGCTCAGCCCGCTAAAGAAAACGATCCGCCCCCCCCCCCCCCGTTGTCACTGAAGGGCATAGCGTTACGATTCCCGGCCAACAACCGCGATCCACGTGTCAAAATGATCACTCAAACCCCCTGGGGCCCGCTCAATTGGCGGGTATCTTCATCAGCTGATCCAGCAGCGGATAAATCGTGCCCGTAATTTTTGGGGAAGCTCCTGTTTCGAGATAGCTCGACCGCGCCCTCCAGGTCTCATACCCTCCCAGGGCATGCTGCCTGGGAGTGGGCAGATAACCGTTATAGCCGTTGGCCAGCGATACCGTAAATGTTGATGTAAACGGGCTTTTTGCTTTCAGCTCAAGGCCTATTTCCACAAACACTTCGCAGGGTATGGCGGGTATGGCCAGGTCTCCCACCCGGAAAGCCTGGATAATGAGGGGCACCTCATCCGGGTATGCGCTGAGCAGGACACTCTCCCGCGCATATATCTCATCCCGCTCCTTCAGTACCTTCGCGGGGTTCCCGGCCAGCAGCGCCCGGGCCTTGGTCAGCTCCGCAGCAGAAGGTTTCCTCACCTTCAGGCTGATTTCTTTTTGCGCGGCGCCCAGCGGCACCCAGGCATGATACTGGATGGCGGACGCAACTTTGAAAGCCTCTCCGGCAATCATATTGGCCACCCTGGCCATCTGCTCGTAGGCCCCGGTGGGTTTCCAGCTCCCTCCTCCCCAATCTATGTTGTTGATGTCCCCGGAGGTACCGTTGGACATAATAGCGACGAACGGGCGCTCCCCGGAGCCCTGGCCGACCAGCTCTTTGACCCGGCTGGCAAACATCCCGTAATAGTCAGCCGAAATATCCCCGGCCCGCGTACCGCCCACGTAGTGCAGCGAATAGTTGGCGAGCAGGGCAATCGGCGCTCCGGTTACAGACTTGACCGACACCACGCTGACCTCCGGGTCAGTAGGCCCGGCCGGCTCTTTAAGGTCGGGATTCCTGACCCCGGGGTTCATTTTCACCTTGTCCACGCCACCGAAAGGATTTACCATTCCCTTGTCCGATTTCATGTACCACCGGCGGTTAAAAACCTGGGATTTTTCCTCTCCTTTTCCCCACCCGATCACGGCAGGCTCCAGGTTATTGTTTGCGCGGATGACCGCATCTGCGATCCGCTCCGCCAGGAAATCGAGGTAAAACTGTTCCGGCTCGCTCTGGAATACCCCGCAGGCTGTTCCACCTGTATGGGTATGGGTGGCAGACATCATCATGTTTTCCACCGGGATACCGGTGTATTGGTGCGCGCGGGCTTTTGCTTTGTCCAGCGTCTCCTTGTATACCATGCAAAGGTCGGATACCACGATGGCCAGGCGCGTCACGCCGTTGTCCAGCACGATTCCCCTCGCGTGGGTATCATCGTGAACGTGCTTCGCGGCGACATCCTGGAAATTGCCATTGATGCTGTAGCCTATCGGAGGCGTAATGACGCTGGTAGCGGCCCCGGCCTTGAAGACGCGGCCGGCCTGCTGCGCCTGCACGGCGCCTCCCGACCAGAATACGGCTACCGCCGTGCAGGCAGCCGCCCTGATATAGTTTTTAAGGAGTCGGGTGGAGGAGCCGGCCGGCAGCTGCCGTTTCCCTGTCTTTGGGGTCATGTCTTTTTTCATCTGGTTATGTTTATTTTCGGGTTAGATGGATTTTGTCAGGGCATGCCCTGCTTTAAGAGGTATTGATAAATTACTTCCGCATCGTCCTGGTAAGGATGCACCTCCGTTTCGGCGATCTTATGAAACAGAAACGACGCCCGGGCGGTATTTCCCAGCCTCAGGTAGCCCAGCGCCAGGTACCATTCGGAGGCATTGGAAATCACGCCTTTTTCATGTACGGCCTGCCGGAGCAAAAGCCGGACCGCTTCCCGGGTCTGCCCTGCCTCCAGGCAGGCGATGCTTTGGCGCAACCGTACCGAATCCTGCCTGTATACCTGCCATTCGCCGGGCGGTAATCCGAACCGGAAAGGGTTGGAATCCATCGCTCTTCTCGGGTGCTTTTCAAAATAGGCCTGAAAGAGCGAGTCCGCACCCGACCGGTAACGGCGCCCGGTTCCCTCCTGGGCAAGGCATTCCGCCATGCCCGGGAAGACGAGCCACAAGCTCCACGTACATAAGCTAACCATCCGGCGCACAAGCTCAGGCTGCAAAACGGGATCTTATATCTTAGGCTCCCAACCCTTTTCGTATTCTCTGCTCCACAGCTGCTGCGCCGCTTTATTGTCCAGGATACGGCCGTGTTGCCGGGTGTTCATAAGGGTGGTGTTAGTGCGCACCCCGAAGGTACACACCATGCAGATCAACGAGAACAGATGGGCGCGGACAAAATAGGGCGCAAG
>JBEBSO010000337.1:0-4687 GCA_040394275.1 Telluribacter sp. | reverse complement strand
ACAATCCCGGCGACAACGGCGGCGGCATGTATGAAATTGCCGAAGCCGGCAACGACGCCTCTTCCCCGTTTCACCTTTCGCTTGCTTCCGGCCTCCGGGCACGTCTGCTGCACGAGGGATTTGTCAACTACCGGATGTTCGGCGCCAAGTCGGACGGGGCAGAAGACGACGGAACAGCGATAAAAAAAGCGCATGAATACGCAAACCTGGCTGATATCCCCGTAATCAATGTCAGCGGGGAGTTCTGGATCAAAGACACCCGGGCCGTCCCCATACAAACGGACGTAAACTGGGGAAACACAGTCTTCCATATAGACGAGCAGAAGAATACGGGAAGAGCGGCCAATTTCGAGGTACTGAGCAAAACCGCACCTGTAGAAATCAGGTTCAGCGCGGAAGAAAAAAAGAGCTTTCTCAAAACCCTGAGGCCGGGTGTAAAACTTATCCCTGAGCTGGTCGGCTATAAAAATCACCTGATTTCGATCCAGGACAACAACGACCGGATCGGTGTCAGGGCGGGCGAGCGCTACAACGCTTCCTCCTGGGCTAAGGAGGAGCTGTTTTATGTAGAGGAGGGAGGATACATTATCGGCGATATCGCCTGGGAATTTTCGGATTATACCAAGCTGACGGCCTACCCGGGTGAGGAGCATTACCTGGTTGTCGAGGGAGGAACTTTCCTGCTGTCGGGCAACAACCCGGGGCCGCTTGGCGGGGGATATCACCTGGGAGGCATCACCACGCGGCGGAGCCGGACCATTCTGCGCAACCAGTGGGTAGGCCTTGAAAAAGGCAGGGAAGACATCTCCCTTACCCCGAGGGCCGGCTTTTACACTTTTAGCCACGTCTACGATGTTTTGCTTGAAAACGTCCGGCTCATCCCCTGGGAGCAAAACCGCGCCGGCACCGACAGGGATGTACAGGCCGGGACCTATGGCATCGGCGGCTCCCGGATTCTCTGCGCCACCTTCCGCAATGTGACCGCAGAGGGCAATCTCGTGCATTGGGGCGTTTTCGGCACAAATCTCAATAAGAATTTCAGGATCGAAAGCTGCCGGCTCAACCGGGTCGACGTACACTTTCACTGCTGGAATCTCACCATCCTCGACTCTGTCATCGGCCTGCGCGGCATCACGACGACGGGAGGCGGGGAGCTGAACATCCAGAATACGACTGTTTACAATAATTACTTCGTCAACCTCCGGGCGGACTACGGGGGCAAATGGGCCGGCCCGATCCGGATCAACAACTGCCGGCTGGTGCCTGTCCTGAACCAGGACGCGCAAGTGGTATCCGGACTTCCCGCCAATTTTGACTACAAATATCCCATCGGGATCGCGCACCAGATCATTGTTACGGACTTCACCTTCGATTATACATCCAGTCCCGACTCCAAAGCCACGTGCTGGCTGCTTAGATTCCCCGCCTTTTCCGAAACCACGGAGGGAATCCGGCTGTTTTTCCCCTATCACATCGAATTCAGAAATGTCATGGTGCACGGCCGGGAGAAGGGGGTCCGGCTGCTCACGCTCCCGGACATTTCGGGTTTCAGCGTGGTATCACGCAGGGGCAGCTTCAGCAGCGACGGGGGAGAAACGAACGCACAGCTCTATTTTGAAAATGTACAGCTGGAAAAACCCGGGCCGGACAGCCATACGCCTGTACAGCACCTGGTGCTGAATATGGGAGAAAATAAGTCTTACAAAGACGATCGTGCGCTGTTCCCGGCTGTTACAGTAATTTCCTGCCCGTATTTCTCCGGGAGTTTCGGCGAGATCGCAGCCAATATACGCATTGACAACAGCTCGCTGAGCCACTTCTCTGCCGGAGGCAAAAAACCCTTCAAAGGCGAAATCAGCTTCAACAATTGCCAGCTGAATGCTTTTGTCCACAGTGAGACGGCGCCCATATTTCCCATCGCCACATCGCAAAGTGTGAGCTTCACCAACTGCCGGATCTCGGCGCCGGTACTCGCAGGTCAGACCAGGCCTGAGCTTATCGATCAGCTGAGCTTCCTCAAGCTCAACAAGCTGGTGCGGTTCAATCACCTCAATACAAGGCTTGATCCGGCATTGCTCCGGTACTGCAAAGAAAAAGGGATTACGCTCAGCCCGAAATTCATTGCCATGCTGAAAGCGCACCATGAGCTGGAGAGCGAATCGGTCTGACCGCAAACGGGGGAGAGGGAGTCATCTCACACCGGCTTCTGCCAGCAAAATCAGCAGGGCGTTCTGGATGGCAAGATGACCTTTGTCATTGACCCACCATTCATTCAGTGCGTGGGCATTGCCCGATTTCCCCCCGCCGCCAATGGTAACCGACGGGATACCCAGCGACAACGGCAGGTTGGTATTGGTGGATCCCATCGTCAGCCGGGGCACTGCACCCAGGTGCGCTGCGGATGCGGCCGCGCGCTGAACGAGGGGTGCATTTTCGGCGAGATGTCCGCCGGGCCTGTCACCGACTTTTGCCACCTCCGCAGTCAGGTTCTCACCCATTCTTTTCATCCCGTTTTCTTCCGCAAGTCCCCTGGCTACCGCTTCCCTAAACAGCTCATCCATCCGCCGGAGCCTGTCGGGATTTTCCGAGCGCAGGTCCACCTCCATCCAGGATTCAAACGGTATGGTATTTACCGATGTGCCGCCGCCGATCACCCCGATGTTATAGGTAGTCTTTTCGCCGGTTTTCGTGTACGCATCGGCCGTTCCTGTAAAATGATATATGGTACGGGCAAGGGCATTGTGCGGGTTTGCCAGGCCGAAAGCACCGAAGGAATGGCCGCCGGGCCCCCGAAAGGTTACCCGGTAGCGGAGGGACCCGACAGCACCGTTTACGATGGTTCCGACGGAGACGCCGTCGACGGCGATGTGCGAATCGATCCTGGTACCGCGGGGACCGAACAGGTGCTTTACACCGCTCAGGTCGCCCAGGCCTTCCTCTCCCACCGTGGCTACAAACAGGAGATGGTGGTCCGTATGTATGCCGGCCTTGTTCATTGCCTTCAACACGGCCAGGACCACTGCCAGGCCCCGGGTGTCGTCCCCGATCCCGGGCGCTTTCAGCGTATCTCCCGAAATACGTACCTTCACATCGGTCTCTTCGGGGAACACCGTATCCAGGTGGGCATCCAATGCGACGGTCTTTTTCCCGCCGGCTCCTTTACGCAACGCCAGGACGTTCCCTGCTTCATCCGTCCATACCGAGTCGGCACCTGCCGACCTCAGCATTTGCGCATATTTTTCGCCCCTGGCCTTTTCTTTAAACGGGGGCGCCGGGATTTCATTCAGGAGTATATGGTCCTTCAGGGTCTCCGGCTCAAGATCCAGCACTGCCTGCAATGCCTGCTTTACTTTCCGGTTGGCCGCCAGCTCCGAAATCTGGTCGACATAAGGCACCTGGAGCCCTACCCTCAGGCTCCGTCCGGCCTGTGCCCAGGCGGAATGACCAAACCAACCCGGCAATAAAAATACCAGGAGATACCGGGCTACCGTCGTCGTTCCTTTCACTTCAGCTGATGAAATAGTTTTAAAATCTCGGAGACGATCTTCACCGAGGCATTTTCTTCCACCATGCCGATGCTCAGCCAGGTTTCATAGCCGCCCAGCTTGTGCTGCTCAGGTGTGGGAAGATACAAATAGCAGCCGTTGGCCAGTTCGACGGTAAACGAAGGCTGGAACGGGCTCCCGGCTTTAATTTCCAGCCCGATTTCGGCAAAAACTTCGAACGGTATCGCAGCCACACCTACCGGGCCGACCCGGAAGGCCTGGAGCATGACGGGGATTTCGTCGGGCCATTCCTTGTGCAGCTGGATGATGCGGTGGGCGAAATTCAGTTCCAGGGGGTGCCCGGGCTTTACATCCGCCGGGCGTTTTATGACACTCCTGGCCCTGTCGACCTGGGCCGGGCTGGGCTTGCGTACACCCAGCCGCAGCTCGGAATGGGCGGCCTTCAGCTCTGCCCACTCCCTGTGTTCTATCCTGCGATATACCCGGAGCGCTTCGTCCGCAATTTCATACGCTACCTCTTTCATGCGCGCATAGGGTGCCGCCGGCCGGCCGGGCTTTGTAAAATCGATGTTGTTTACATTGCCGGAAGTACCGTTGGTCATCATCGCCACAAAAAGCGGATCCTGCCGGTCTGCCTGAAGCAGCTCCTGCACCCGGTCCGCGAAAACCGCGAAATAATCTGCCGAGATATGCCCGGAAGGAACGCCGCCAACGTAGTGCAGTCCATAATTGGCGAGCAGCGCTACGGGCTTGCCTTCGGGCGTACGTACCGAAATCAGGAAAAGCTCCGGGTCGACCGGTCCGGCCGGCTCCTTCTTATTGGGATTGTTGACACCCGGGTTAAACTGTACCTGCTCCAGATCTCCAAACGGGTTGACTACCTTTTTCTTCATGATCCACCTCCGGTTGAAAACCTGCCCGGGGACGCTGCCTGCTCCCCAGCCTATCTGTGCCGGCTGCAGGTTATTCAGCGCGATGCGCACCCCATCGGCAATGCGCCGCGCAATAAATTGCTGGTAGGCATCCAGCGGTTTGTCCACATTGTACCCCCATCGCTTGTCGCCTTCCCCGCCCGCGCTCACCGCAGAATGCGTATGCGTCGACGACATCATCACCTGGCCCCCGTCGATTCCTGTTTCGGCGTTGATCAGGCGCCCGGCTGCGTCAAATACCACCCTGGG
>JBEBSO010000336.1:0-4695 GCA_040394275.1 Telluribacter sp. | reverse complement strand
CTCGCGGTCAGATATGGACTACATCGCTTCGGCCATTGAAAAGATCCATAAGAATGCGGACGCGTTAAAAAAATCGGCGCGGAATTAAGACGGTCCGGCCACTTATCGGACCGTAGGGAACCTCTGAAAACTTTTCAGGCAGGACTTGCCGTTTTTGTAACTCCGAAGCTTACTTTTGTAACTAAGGAAATTACGGAATCCGCATGAGTAGACGTTTGTGGTTTTCGGGGGTTTTCATAACGATACAATGGCTAAAAAAATGTATATAGTAAGATGGATATGGGTATTGCTGATACCTTTTACGGCAAACGCATATACTGCCCGTACCTACGGGGGATATTATTCGGAGGAACGGATTGCCCACCTCAGGAGCAATTGCCAGAAATATGACTGGGCGAAACGGCGATTGAACGCCGCCGTTGAAAAGGCAAAGCCGTGGCTGGCCAAAACGGATGAAATGCTGTGGAAGATGGTTCCGGGGCAGGACCTGCCGAGAACGATCGATGCGGCATACGATAAATTCGCCACCGGCCCGAAGTTTGTCGGGTGTATTGTATGCGGCGATAAAATCTTCGGGCACGGCAACTATCCTTATAACCCCGACTTCGAAAACAAACCCTGGAAACTGACCTGTCCTTCGTGCGGATCCGTTTTCCCGACCAATGATTTCGGCAAATATTACGAAAGCGCCATCGACGAGCACGGGGTGTTCAACCCCGCCAGGGGAGACAAGAGCCTGCTGTTCAACACCGCCCATCCCGATCCTGCGGATCCCCTGCACAAATATGGCGTGGACGACGGCTTCGGCTATGTTCATGAAGGCCGTGCGTACAAATACATAGGATATTATACCTGGAAATACTGGATGTACGTCGCCAACGGGCTGGCTGTGCTTGCCGATGCCTTTCTTTACACGGGCGACCAGCGGTACGCGCACAAAGCAGCCATCCTGCTGGACCGTATCTCCGATGTTTACCCGTCTATGGACTGGAAACCCTATGCCGACCGGGGATGGTACCATTCGGACGGCGGAGGCGGAAAGGGAAAAATAGAAGGGTCGATCTGGGAAACGGGAATGGTGACAAAACTTGCAGACGCGTATGACAAAATATTGAGCGGTACCCTCAATGACCCCGCGCTGTATGCGTTCCTGAAGCATCAATCGGAGCAATACAGGCTGCCCAACCCGAAAGGTACGCGCGAGCTGTTTGTGGCCAATGTAGACGACGGCCTGCTGAAGACCGCATTTAAGGCAACGCTTTCCCAGCAGATCCGCGGCAACCAGGGAATGCACCAGCTTACGGTAGCCACGTGCGCCGTTGCGCTGGATACGGAGCCTTTTACCTCCCAATGGCTCGACTGGGTGTTTGCTTCCGACGGAGGAGCCATCGCGGACCTGATGATCGATCGATTTGACAGGGACGGCACCTCTGATGAAGGCGCTCCGGGCTATGCCTTTATCTGGGGAAGACAGGTCTCCGTATTGGTGGAGCTGCTTGCAAATTATCCGGGGTATACCCGTCACGATATTTTACGTGACTTTCCGCAATTCAAAAACGCCTATACCGCGGCCTACCGGATGTCGGTGCTGGGCAAGGCCATTCCCAATATAGGAGACGCCGGATCGACCGGGCTGGTAAGCAGGCAGGCGGCCGATCCCGCATTTATGGCTACAGGCTATCAGTATACCCGGGACCCGGACATCGCGGTGGCCGCCTACCGCGCCAATGGCAACTCAGCCAGAGGGTTGGGCATCGATATCTATTCCAAAGACCCGGAAGCGCTGAACCGCGATATACAGCGCATCGGGGAGAAGGCGGGTCCGCGGCCGGCGCAGGGATACCTGATGAGCGGTTTCGGTATGGCCGTGCTGGAGACAGGCAAAGCGCCGGGAGGCATGGCTTTGGTCAGCAATTACGGGCGGACCAAGATGCACGCCCACCGCGACATGCTCAATTTCGACCTGTTTGCTTTCGGGGCCTGGCTGGCGCCCGATCACGGTTATCCTGAATTTGCCACCCGGATACCCAGTACTACGGAATGGACAAAAAGCACGATTTCCCACAATACCGTCATGGTCAACCGGCAGCCGCAGGTGCCTGCCTGGGGAGGACATACCCGTATCTTTACCCAGCTTAAGGGTTTTGGCGTATTTGAGCTGGACGGGAAAGCAGCGTATCCCGACCTGGAGGAATATACCCGCACGATGTTCCTGATTGGCGGCGGAGACAACAGCAGCATAGACAGCAACGCCTACGTCGTGGATATCTTCCGGGTAAAGGGAGGCAATGACCATTTGTTCAGTTTTCACGGTCCTCCGGGTACGGTGAACACCAGCGGGCTGCAGCTGGAGACCCAGGAAAAAGGTACTTATGCCGGTACGGATATTCCCAAAGGCACGGGGGCAAAGGGTTTTCCGCACGGGTATTCCTTTTTATACAACGTGAAAAAAGACAAGACCCCGCCGGCTGCTTTCGTTGCAGACTGGAAGACAGAGGCCGGGTACAGGGGCATTACAGGCAAAGACAACATTCACCTTCGCATGTACGCGATGACCCCTTCTGACGAGGTAGCGCTTGCAGACGGCGATCCCCCCCAGAATAAGCCCGGGAATCCGAAGAAGCTCAGCTACCTGCTGATGCGTCGCGCCGGTACTGACCTGAACAGCACATTTGTTTCGGTTTTCGAACCCTACCGCGATAAGCCGTTTATCCGCTCGGTTCAGCGCCTGGACAGCGGTGATGAAAACGGGATCGTCATCAAAGTGGAAAAGGTAGACGGGCGTGTGGATTACCTGTTATACAACTCCTCCTCTTCGAACGTGGTGAAGCTGCCGAACGGCATGGCGATGGAAGGCAGCATCGGC
The DNA here is from genome assembly GCA_040394275.1 of Telluribacter sp. Classification (GTDB taxonomy): domain Bacteria; phylum Bacteroidota; class Bacteroidia; order Cytophagales; family Spirosomataceae; genus JBEBSO01. Next base: position 1,829 of record JBEBSO010000336.1, on the reverse strand, counting down.
TATATACAGGAGAAGGACAACCAGGCCCTGAAGGGACTGATCGTCAACGGCTCCTCGCTTTCGTACGGTAAAATGAAATTGAAATCTGCCGGTGCTATTGAAGGGAAGGTAATAAAGATGAACAAAGAAACAGGCGGTGACGGCTGGCTGCTGGTGGATGCGAAGCTGCCCATCGACAAGCGTTCGGTCGGGGAGCAGATTATTATCGGGACAAAGGGAGAACGCGATGCAAGCTACCGGATTCACGATGTCCGGAAAGAAGGGAAATTCACCAGGATATCCTGCGGGCCGGTCACCTTCGTCACCCAGTTCAAGGCGGGCGATGCAACGGCAAAAGGCGGCGCCAGGGAGTACGTATATGATTTCGAGGAAGGAGCCTCCTTTAAAATAGCTTCACATACGCTGTGGGAAGCAGCGATCCGGTGACGCCCGCCCGATCCCGGGTCCCCCCGGGTTGTGGACTTTTCCTTTATTCCGATCCGGGTCGTATGACCATTCTTTTGCCTGTTTTTGGGCCGTCTGTCTCCGGCGGAAGGCAGGACGTCTCCGCCCCGGCCCCACCGGTTTTTTATCCGGATGGTTTTGCGTATATTTGTCATTGAAATATATCCATGAACAGGATCCCCCTGTGAGGCGACGGCTCACGAACTACGGCGAAGGCAGGCGATGGGGGATAAAGGCAAACCATTATGAAAGTATTGTTTGAATATGCGGCCGGAGTGCGGATCAACGTCAGGCGATGGATGATAAAGGGCGGCCCGCTGATGATTTCGGCTGTTACGATTCCGTTGGGTCTGATGATACCCGGATGTAAGACAAAGAAAGTCAAGCCGGAAGAATATGAGATCGTTTCGGGCAAAGCCTGGGATACGACCCTGGCCAGCACGTTGGGCCGCCCCAGCGGATCCGCTTCGAGAGTTCCCTGTATCAACGACCCGGTCTATCTGGACTTCAACCGCGATGGCAAACTGAACGTGGAAGGGGGCAAACAGGTCAGTTTTGACATCAATGGCGACGGCTTGACCGATATCGTCCATGAATGGAATACAAAAGATGCCCAGCTGGTTTACGATGTAAACAGCAACAATAAAATCGACGACGGCCGGGAAATTATGAATGAGACCGGGATTGACGGGACGCAAAACAAGTATAGGAACGGCTGGGAAAAAGCCCGGGACGTCTTCGATATAAATAAAGACGATGTCATTGACGGCGATGAGCTCAGGAAAGTAAAGGTCTGGACCGATGCCGACGGCAATGGCGTGGTTGACAAAGACGAGCTGAAAACTGCCGAAACCGCCGGCATTACACGCATCGACATCGGGAAGATGGAATTTCTTGTCAAAATCCGGATGTAGTTTCTTCTCGGCATTCGTACGGGGATATATCGCGGCTCTTCTATCCGGAGCCGCATTCCTTTTTTAGCCCGGTTTGGGACACCGTGTGTTACCGGGCACCGCCTCCTGCCCGGTACAGTTGTGTATGCTATAAAAAAATCAAATATTTTCAGTACAAAATACCAATATCCTCCTATTGTAACAGATAAGGCTATTCGTATTTTACTGCTGCATGTATAATCCTGCTGAAATAACAGAGCTCTGGAACGCTTTCCGAAAGGGAGACAAAGGGGCTTTCAACAGCCTGACGATCCTGTTTTATCCCGTGCTCTTTAATTACGGAACCAAGCTCACCAGGGACCACACCTTGGTGGAGGACTGTATCCAGGACCTGTTCCTGGACTTGTGGCGCAGGAAATCATACGTGGGAGAAACCGCCCATGCCAAATTTTACCTGCTGAAATCACTGCGCAGGAAGATATACGTGGAGAG
>JBEBSO010000335.1:0-4705 GCA_040394275.1 Telluribacter sp. | reverse complement strand
TTATTTGGCCATGAATTCCCGGGATATGCCGCCGGGAGCGCTTCTTTCCTCTCATCCGTTCCGGATTTGTCACAAAATTTATATATTTGAAAAATGTAATATATGCCTGAATATATATAAAATATCAGCGAAGAATCCGGCCTGCTTCCCAGGTATACGGCGCCGGATCATCTTCAGCCTGACCCAAACCCTGCTATAGCGATGATCCTGTCCGAAATCTGCTTTTCCCTTTCCGCCCTGCGGCGGTGGGCCGTTGTGATACTGGCTGTATTCTCCCCGGGGCCGGAAGTACAGGCCGCTTCCCGGGTAAAGCAGGATTCCATTCCTGCGGGGCTGCATGTATCCACCTTCGATATAGACGCCACTCCACCGGTAGGCAGCCCGCTGACCTATAACCCGATGATCAACAAATGGGACCTGGGATTGCGCGCCAGGGGAATCGTATTGACAGGAGCCGGCCGGCCGATCGTCCTGTGTGCCGTAGACTGGATCGCGATCAGCAATGAAGGGATGGATGAATTTAAGAATGCGCTTGCGACGGCAGCAGGCACTATACCCCAGCGGGTGGCAGTGCATGCGCTTCACCAGCACGATGCCCCGTGGTACGATGCCGGTGCGGAGCAGATACTGCTTGAAAACGGGATGGACCCGGCACGCAACAGCCCGATCAGCTTCGACGGCTCTTTCGGAAGGGAAACCCTGCGCCGCTTATCCGTTGCCGTACGCAGCAGCCTCGGCCGCGCTGTGCCTGTCTCCCAGGTCGGTTTCGGAACCGCGAAGGTTAACCAGGTTGCATCAAACAGGAACATCTACGGTCCCGACGGAAAGGTGCGCACCACCCGGATGTCCGCTACCAGAGATGCTTCGCTGCGCGCCGAGCCCGAAGGACTGATTGACCCTGACGTATCGATGGTGAGCTTCTGGAACAGGGAGGAGCCCGTAGCGGTATTGACCTACTATGCCACGCACCCGCAAAGCTATTACCTTACCGGCGTAGCCAACCCGGATTTCCCGGGAGTGGCCCGTTTCCTCCGCCAGCTGGCAGTACCGGATGCGCTTCATGTCCATTTTAACGGCGCGGGCGGCAATATCGCCGCAGGAAAGTACAACAACGGTGCGCGGGAGAACCGGCTGATACTGGCGGAGCGGCTGGCAGACGGTATGAAACGTGCCTGGGAAGCCACCAGGAAGGAGCCGGTTACGGCGGCAGGTATTGACTGGATCACGGAGCCGGTATCCATACCTCCCGCAAAATACCTGTTTGCAATGCGGGAATCGTTTAAGACAGGCAGCGGCGCCCTGCTTTCCAAAAACAGCGATGTTGCCCGTAAAATGGCCTGGCTGAAAAGAAATGAAGCCGGCAGGACGCTGGACATCGGGTGTCTGAAAATCAACGGCGCAAGGCTCCTGCATATGCCCGGTGAGCTGTTTGTAGAATACCAGCTGGCCGCCAAAGCAGAACGCCCCGGCCTGTTCGTGGCCATGGCCGCTTACGGCGACCTGGGCACCGGGTACATCGGTACCGCCAAAGCCTATGAAAAGGGAGGATACGAAGTAAGCGAACGCGCGTCAAACGTGGCGCCGGAAGCAGAAGCCGTCCTGATGAAGGCAATTAAAACACTCCTCCAGCGATAGGGATAATTATATTCTCATCAGTAAATACCACTCACCGATTGCCAATCGATCAGACCTGATATACCATGAATAATAAAATGAAAAAACGGATCCTGTTCCCCGCAACGTTCGCGACGCTCATCTTCTTCTTCGTCCAGACCGCCTTACCACAGCAAAAAACTGATTTTTCAAAAAACGGTGAAATTCACCAACAGGTAATCCAGTCGTGGGACAACCACTACCGCGACTATTTCGCCTCAGAGATCAGGAGAAGGTTGTTCGAAGCAGGCGACGTCTATGTACTATACGATATTCAGATCGGGGGGCTGCAGTCTTTTGTAGAGATGACCCGCAGATGTAAGGATACCAAACAAATCTCAGAATTGGTCGATTTACTGAACCCTGTTTTTTCGGCGCTAAAACCCATCTCCGATAGTGATAAAAGTACCGGTTGGATTTGTACCGGGGGCCAGATCTGTAAAGACTATAAGTTAACCGGAAACGAAGTAACCCTTTGCAGTTCCCAATACCTGGGGCTGATCGGAGCAGTAGCCACCAGTGTTGAAGAGAACATACCGGCACGCAGGCGAACTGATGCAGAAAAGGCATTTCTGGCCAACACCTACAGCACGATAGCTATTCACTTGAACCGATGGCTTTCAGACCGCTTTTTAGCCTCTGTGGACAGAAGAATGCAATTGACCCCTGAAAACATAAAAAACGGTAGTTCTTCCTCTTTTTTTACGGACAAAGAACTGTGGTTCTTAACTGCGCTGTCTGATTTATCTGCATTACATGGAAAGGGAATAAAGCCTGCTTCGGAAGACGGAAAGGCAGCCTTTGAAGCCTTGCAGAATAAAAAGAAGGCGATACACAAGACATTCGATTTTTTCATGGCCAGAACTTCGCTTTCCCCGACGGCAAACGGCATGAGGGCCGACCTTGACAGGGGCTTCTGGAGGTTGTTTGAAGACAACAGGTACGCTGCCTATACCGGTAGCCTGAGCCCGGTGACATGGATAGAGGACGGCAATGGGAAGTGGGAGATGAAAACACAGGTGCCTTGGGACAGTTCCTATATTGCTAAGGATGCCGCCTGGGACATCAGCCATGCCAGAAGACTGGTTCCTGCACTTGAAACATTTGCCCGAAACGGGAAGTATATCAGGACCGTCTGGGATTACAAAAACCCGGCATTCGACCCGATAGCGCTTCGCCAGGCTTTTGCCAACCAGATCGTTGAAAAAATATGGAATAAGGATATGAATTACCCGCTGTTTTCTAACTTCTGGAGTGGAGATAACGGATGGTATAGGGTCGCCTACGCCGCTAAAGAAACCGGAAGGCGGTTTCCGGGTTACGCACCTTACGGGCTATCTATCTCGATAGCGGATGGCGGCTATCCCATTTGGGGAAGTTTTCACCCTGCTTTAAATGCTATTTTTAAGCATATATTTGAAATGTCAAAAGCTGATGATGCGGAGACAAAATCATTTGTCTCTCAACACTATCGGCGCCTCTTTGGCAGCAGCAGAAACAGGGGTTCGGCCAAATCTTTCCCAAGTCTTTCTTTTTTTGCTGATATGGTGGAATTGGATGCTGCCGCCGGAGGTAGGTAATGAATGATCAACTGATATTGGCCTTCGATATATGCTGAAAAACAGCTGTACGAAATAAAAACAGGTGTATGAAAAAACAACGAAAATTCCCGTTAGCCCTTGCAGCACTTTTGCTCCTGCTTATCCGGCCCGTTTCATCGCAGGATAAAGCCGACTTTTCAAAAAACGGCAAAATCCATGACCAGGTCATCCAATCCTGGAACACCCACTATCGCGAATACTTCGCTTCCGAAATCCAGCGGAGGCTCTTCCGTGACGGCGACGTGTACGTGCTGTACGACGTCCAGATCGGCGGGCTGCAGTCATTCGTAGAGATGACCCGCAGGTGTAAGGATACGCCCCAGATCGCCGAACTGGTAGACCTGCTGAGTCCCGTCTTCACCGCTTTGAAGCCGGTTCCGGGCGCTGACAACAGCCCAGGCTGGATATGCTCCGGGGGAAATATCTGTACTGCCTATAATTTCCTGGGAAAGGAAGTAACGCTCTGCAGCGTGCAGTTCCTTGGACTGGTAGGTGCGCTGGCCACCAGTGTATCCGAAAATATACCGCCCCGCCAGCGGACAGCCGCACAGAAAGCATTCCTCTCCGACGCGTACAACACCATGGCTGTGCAGATGAACCGATGGCTCTCGCCGGCGTATTTTGCTTCCGTGGACCGAAGGCTCCGGATCACCGCCGCCGATGTGAAGGACAGGAGCTCAAGCTATTTCTTTTCCGACAAGGACCTCTGGTTCATGACCGTTCTTTCCGACCTGTCGGAATTGCACCAGTCCGGGATCCGGCCGGCTGGGGAAGACGGCAAAAGCGCTGTTAAGGAGCTGCTGGATAAAAAGGAGGGGATCGGAAAAACATTTGACCTGTTCCTGGCCAGGACTGTTCTCCTCCCCGCCGCCAAAGGGGTACGGGCCGATCTGGACCAGGGATTCTGGAGGCTTTATTTTGACAACAGGTATGCCCTGTATGCAGGCTCCGTCAGCCCTGTGGCCTGGGAAAAGGACAGCGACGGAAAATGGGAGATGAAAACACAGGTAGAATGGGACAGCACCTACATTGCGCCGGATGCCGGATGGGACATCAGCCATTCCAGGAGACTGGTGCCTGCCCTTGAAACATTCGTAAGAAACCGGGAAAACATAAAAGCGGTGTGGGGGTATAACAACCCGGCTTTTGATCCGGGCGCCCTCCGGAAGGCCTATGCCAACCAGATCGTCGAAAAAATATGGAACGGCGACATCAGGTACCCGTTATTTTCCAACTTCTGGAGCGGGGACAACGGGTGGTACAGGGTAGCCTATGCCAACCAGACCGGGAGGCAGTTTGCCGGCTATCCCCCGTACGGGCTGAGCATATCGATCCCCGACGGAGGCTACCCGCTCTGGGGAGCCTTTCACCCGACCCTGCATACGATTTTCAGGAATATTCTGGAATTGTCGCAAACAGAGGATGCCACGGAAAAAGCTTTTGTTTCGCAG
>JBEBSO010000334.1:0-4710 GCA_040394275.1 Telluribacter sp. | reverse complement strand
GTCTGCAGAATTTTATGAGAAGGGCTTTGATCGCTTCAATATTTTAACACACTATAGTGATAGATTTTGATCAAAAATATACCCATGGTCTGTGTCCGCACAGACCATTTAGCTAACATGCGAAGTCATGTAAAGACGCACGTCAAACAATCTGGCCTGTGAGGACACAGGCCAGGGGGGCCACGGGGTCGAAATATGCCCATGGTCTGTGTCTCCACAGACCATTTAGCTAACATGCGAAGTCATGTAAAGACGCACGTCAAACAATCCGGCCTGTGAGGACACAGGCCAGGGGGGCCAGGGAGTCAAAATAACCTCCCATTTCCGCTACATTCCCCAGCCGATTTTCCGGAATAAAATCCTAACTTACACCCGCATTGAGCCCTTCGGAAGGGAAAAGAACTTCCCGGGGCGCTGTCGTAAAAATCTGAACATTTATTATAGAATTTGGACAAAAACCGTTGCCGGCAAACGGTGCAGACGGTATCCTAACCGCACATTGCAGCTGCCGGCCGGTAATACAACCATGGATTATCAATCGCTTTCCCGGAAGATCAGAGAAAATGCCTCCTACCTGTGTGTAGGGCTCGACACCGATCCTGCCAGAATACCGGCGCACCTGCACCGGGAAAAAGACCCGGTCTTTGAATTCAACAGGAGAATCGTCGATGCCACCGCCCCGTTTTGCGTGGCATACAAGCCCAACATTGCTTTCTATGAAGCCCTGGGGCCTTCCGGCTGGGAAAGCCTCCAGAAAACCCTGGAATATATCCCGGATACGCACTTCACCATCGCGGATGCCAAACGCGGGGACATCGGCAATACGTCCGGCCTGTATGCCAAAACCTTTTTTGACAAGGCTTCGTCGGGTCTTGATTTCGACGCCGTAACCGTGGCCCCGTACATGGGCAGGGATTCCGTCAGTCCCTTCCTGGAATACGAAGACAAGTGGGTCATTCTGCTGGCGCTCACGTCCAATGCCGGCAGCGGGGATTTCCAGCGGCTGGAGACGGCGGGAGGCACCGTCTACGAACAGGTGCTCAAAGTCTCCGGTCAGTGGGCTACGCACGAACGGATGATGTATGTAGTCGGCGCCACCCAGGCGGCAGACCTGGCCCGCATCCGGCAGCTGGCGCCGGATCATTTCCTGCTGGTACCCGGCGTAGGCGCACAGGGAGGCAGCCTGGAAGAAGTATCAAAATACGGCATGAACAAACACTGCGGCCTGCTCGTAAACGCTTCCAGGAGCATCATCTATGCCGGAGACGGCAATGATTTTGAGAAGAAGGCAGCGGCGGAGGCCCGGAGCCTGCAGTCCGAAATGGAACTTTACCTCGAAAAATATCTTTAATGGAACCGGGCACGCCTCAGGAGAAAGGCAGGCCCCTGCCACAAAAACAAGCTTAACGAATGTCATTTCCCGAAAGGCTAACCCATATTCAACAGATCGATTTAGCTGCCCTGGCCGGCCAGTACGGCACCCCGCTGTACGTGTACGACGGGGATACCATCCGGCGGAAGGTACAGGCCCTCACCGATGCATTCCCCGAAGTGAGTCTCCGCATTAAATTTGCCTGCAAAGCCAATACCAACCTGGCCATCCTCGGCCTGATGAGATCATTGGGCGTAGAGCTGGATGCCGTGTCTTCGGAAGAGCTCGAAACGGGCATTATTGCCGGCTATACACCTTCCCAGATCACCTTCACCCCGAGCGGAGTAAGCTTCGACGAAGTACAGCGTGCCGTGGAAAGCGGCGCCATGGTAAATATCGACAGCCTTCCCCTGCTCGAATGGTTCGGCAAAACCTACGGGAACTCACGCCCCTGCCTGATCCGGATAAAGCCCAACGTGGCCGCAGGTGGAAACGCGAAAATCATGACGGCGCATGCCGAATCGAAATTCGGTATTTCGGTACAGCTGCTTGACAGCATACTCGACATCGTCAATACCTACCACATCAATGTCATAGGCCTGCACCAGCATACGGGCTCTGACATCAAGGATGCCGAACCCTTCCTGCAGGTCGCCGACATCCTGTTTGAAACCGCCATGCACTTTCCTGACCTGCAGATCATTGATCTCGGCGGCGGTTTTAAAGTAGGCTACAAGCCCAATGATGAAGTAACCGACATGCAGGCCCTCGGTGCAAAGATTTCCGAAGGCTTCAGGGCTTTCTGCAAAAGATACGGCCGGGATCTCCAGCTGTGGTTTGAGCCGGGCAAATTCCTGGTCAGCGAATGCGGCCACCTGCTGGTAAAAGCTACGGTCATCAAGGAAGACCCCGCCTGTACTTTCGTGCACGTGGACTCCGGCCTGAACCACCTCGTCCGCCCGATGATGTACGGTTCTTACCACCACATTTTTAACGTTTCAAACCCGGATGGAGCGCTCCGGGATTACCAAGTCGTGGGCTATATTTGTGAAACCGATACTTTCGCTTCGGCCAGGCCGCTGCCGGAAGTACGGCAGGGAGATATTCTCGCCTTTATGAATGCGGGAGCTTATGGTTTCTCCATGAGCTCTAATTACAACTCCCGGGTAAGGCCGGCCGAAGTGCTGATCGACAAAGGACATCCGAGGCTGATACGCAGGAGGGAAACGCTGGAAGACCTGCTCCGGACACAGGTTTCCTGACCGGGGCAAAAAACAAACCACCAATTGATCTGGATACTATGAAATTATTTCTTCAGGCAGGCGCCCTTTTCGGCGCACTTTCGGTAGCGCTGGGTGCTTTCGGGGCACACGCGCTCAAAGCCATGCTTACGGCGTCAGGCCGGCTGGAAACGTATGAAACCGCCGTCAAATACCAGGTATACCATGCCCTGGCGCTGGTGCTTGTGGCCATTCTCCTGCAGCGGTCCGAAGGAGCGGAGAAACTGCTCAGCTGGTCCGGGTATTCCTTTATCGCCGGCATCCTGATTTTTTCGGGCTCGCTTTATGTCCTGTGCTTCACCGGCATCACCAGGTTCGGGGCCGTCACGCCAATCGGGGGGCTGCTGATGATCGCGGGCTGGATCCTGCTGTTGCTGGCAGCCGGCAAACTCTGACCGGCCGGACTTACCGGTCCCCGATAATTTCTGTCAGCTTCGCATCCAGGTCTTCCCGGAAGAGGTTCTTGGCTACAACCTCTCCCTGCGGATTCAGCAGCATATTAAAGGGAATCCCGTAGATCCCGTATTGAACCGCTACGCTGTTCTGCCATCCTTTCAGGTCGGAAAGCTGGGTCCAGGTCAGCCTGTCGCTCCTGATGGCACCCAGCCATCTTTCCCGGTTGTTATCCAGCGATACCCCGAGAAATTCCAGGCCGCGCCCTTTGAATTTATGATAGGCCCGCACCAGGTTTTCACTTTCATCCCGGCAGGGTCCGCACCAGCTTGCCCAGAAATCCACCAATACATACTTCCCCCTGAAATCTTCCAGCTTCACGATTTTACCCAAAGTATCCGCCTGGGAAAACAGCGGGGCAGTGCTCCCGATCTCGGTCAGCGCTTCTTTCTTCAGGTACTGCTTCATATGCTTGTAGAGGTTGTTTTCCGCCATGGTTTCAGGCAGGTGCTTGAAAATTCCATAAGCGTCATCCGCTGTGATCAGCTTCCTGATGGCCAGCAGGTTATAGAGATTGTAAGCCGAAACGGTAGATTGCGGGTGTGCCTGCATCCATTTGCGGGACGCTTCCACCAGCCGCTGCACGGCAGGCCTGCCCACTTTTATGATAGAATCGATTGCCGACCGGTTCCTGGCAAATGCATCGTCAAGGGCTTCAATCTGCTCCATCCCTTCCTTTATTTCCTTCGTCCACAAAAAATCATTCTGCTCTTTGGCAAAAGTGCTGCCGCTCAGCACTGCGTTGGACAGCAATGGTCCGCCCGCCTGTATGTTCAGCTCCCCGGGCTCCAGGTAAATCTGCAGGGTGGCAGCCCGCCCCTGGCTCTGGTATTCGGGAAGCATGAGGAAATACACTATCCCGTCTTTTGCGCCTGCTTCAAGCCTGAACTGCCCGTTCTGTACCCTGACGGAATCTGCAACGGCGTTTTCCCTGGCCAGCCAGACCAGCGTGCCATCGGGCACTCCCTGCAGAACGCCGCTGATCCTGGCCGTATCCTGGGCTGTCACCGCCAGGTACCCGGCAAATGTCAATATTGTGCTTAAAAATAAGTTCCTCATTTTATCCGAATAAAGCGTTCAAGAGTTTAAAGAGCAGGAAAACCGGCGGGCCCCTAAAAAAGAACAGCCATGAAAAAAGATTCAAGGCTGTTCCGATACCAATATAGCTGATTACTGATTACAATTCAAGCAGCAGTCTTGCCGGATCCTCCAGGAGCTGTTTTACCCGTACAAGGAAACCTACCGAATCGCGGCCGTCGATAATCCGGTGATCGTAGGAAAGCGCCACATACATGATCGGACGGATGACGATCTGCCCGTCCGCTACCACGGCGCGTTCCACGATATTGTGCATACCCAGGATGGCCGATTGGGGAGCATTGATGATCGGGGTTGAGAGCATCGAGCCGAAAATACCGCCGTTGGTGATTGTAAAGGTACCGCCCGACATTTCATCGATGCCCAGCTTGCCGTCCCGCGCCCGCACTGCCAGCCGGATGATTTCCTTCTCAATTTCAGCAAAAGACAATTTTTCCGCGTTACGGATTACCGGCACCACCAGCCCTCTGGGTGTAGAGACCGCGATGGACACGTCCGCATAATCGT
>JBEBSO010000333.1:0-4754 GCA_040394275.1 Telluribacter sp. | reverse complement strand
CCTGTTTTAGAGTCCATAAAACTTAAAACTTTACCAAAATATGAACAAAAAATTACTAATCCAGCGGTGGGTTTGGAAAATTATGAGAATCACGATACATCAGTTGATCCTGGTTGCCGCCTTTTGCGGGGTTTCGTACGCTTATGAAGCCAGTGGTCAGCATGTGCTCGAAAAGCGGATTTCACTGGACATCAGGGGGGAACGCATCAAGAAGGTACTTTCCCTGATTGAAGCGCAGGCCCAGGTACGGTTTGTTTACAGTCCCAATTCGGTAGATGTACGAAGGAAAGTGGATTTCAAGGCCGATGACCGGCGGCTGGATCTTGTATTAAGGGACCTGCTGATGCCATATTCGGTCGGGTTTGTTGTGTCCGACGACAACATGATTTCCCTGAAACGCCTCCCGCCGGTGGAAACGGAGAAAAGGGGCTCGCAGCTGCCTGCTTCCGAAAGCCTGATGGTGCCGGAAATAGACCAACGGGTGGAAGGCCGGGTCATCTCTTCTGGCGGAGAGCCGTTGCCGGGGGTGAGCATTTTGCTGAAAGGGACGCAGCGGGGGACGATCACGGATGTGAACGGGAGATATGCCATCGCGGTACCTGATGAAAACGCCGTGCTGGTATTTTCTTATGTCGGGCACCAGACGCAGGAAGTAGTGGTGGGAAACAAGACCTCGATTGAGGTGTCGCTGGTAGAAGACGAAAAGAGCCTGGGAGAGGTCGTGGTCATCGGGTACGGTACCGCAAAGAAGAGCGACCTGACGGGGTCTGTGGTGAGGATTAACCTGCAGGAAAAAGAAAACCAGGCCAACGTAAACATCCTGCAGGCGCTTACGGGAGCAGCGCCCGGGATCAACATTGAAAACAGGGGCGGCGCCCGGGGAGAGCCGGCCTTTTCCATCCGCGGACAAAATTCGCTTTCCGCCAGCAACAGCCCGCTGATCGTGATAGATGATATTATCTACAACGGGTCACTGGCCGATATCGATGTCAACGACGTTGCCACCATAGATGTGCTGAAAGATGCCAGCTCCGTATCGGTATATGGCTCGCGGTCGGCCAACGGGGTGATCATCATCACGACAAAAAGCGGGAAATCAGACAGGCCCGTCATTGCCGTAAACGCTTACTACGGATTTCAGAAAATGACCAACAACCCGATGCGGGTAATGACCGGGGACGAGTTTGCCATCCGGCTGGTGGACTGGAACCACCAAAACCTGGTGTACAACTGGTATGCCACCAATCCGGACAATGCGCAGAACAGGCCGCAGCGGCCCGACGTGACCAACCGCCAGCTGGTGGCCAATTATCTTCCTACACAGGAGGAGCGGGACAATTACCTGGCAGGAAGGTCCATCGACTGGGTGGATGCCGTGCTGAGAAATGCACCCATGCGGAATTACAACCTCAGCCTCTCGGGCAAAAGCGCGAACAAGATCAACTATTTCCTGTCCGGTGCGTATACGGACGTCGACGGCATCCAGATTAACGACCAGTTCAAACGCCTGACGCTGAGAAGCAACCTGGAAAGCAGCGTGACCAACTGGCTCCGGCTGACCTTCAATTCCGCCTACGCCTTTACCGACGAATCGGGTATACCCGCCTCCCTGTCAGACGCACGGGTGGCCAGTCCGCTGGTCAACAACTACATCGGGCAGCCGGTATACGACATTTACCTGGGAAACGAGCTCTTCCAGCCCTATCCGCTGGTGTACCAGTATATCAATAATTCGGATAAAGGAAACCAGCTGCAGCTGACAGGGCGCGCCAGGATCGATATTCCCTGGATCAAAGGCCTGTCCTATGAACTGAATTACTCCAACAGGTTCGCCTTTGACAACAACAATTCCTACCACAATTACAATACGCCGCAGGGGGTAGCGCAGCGGGGGCTGGCCAGCAAAAACCACTCGCAGAACAACGACTGGATACTGAACAACATCATCGGCTACCAGAAAAACGTAGACAAGCATTCCGTTAACCTTACGCTGCTTTATACGCGGGAAGAACGTTTTGGCAGCGCTTCCACACTCACTGCCCAGGGTTTTGACAATGAAGTGCTGGGATATGACAACATGGGGCTCGGCACCATAGCCAGGGTGGTCAGCTCGGCCTGGTCCGAAAGCAGCATAGGCCTGATGGCCCGTCTTAACTACAGCTACAACTCCAGGTATATCTTTACCGGGACTTTCCGCAGGGACGGGTTTTCCGGCTTCGGCGCCAACAACAAATGGGCAAATTTCCCTTCCCTGTCGGTGGCATGGGTGCTGTCGGAGGAAGAACCGTTTAAAAACCTGGGCAATTACTACGCCAAGCTGAGGCTTTCCTACGGTATAAACGGGAACCAGGGTATCGGGAGGTACTCCAGCCTGTCAAGAATGGGAACGCGGTATTATGTCTACGGCCAGACGACCGCGGTGGGATTGTACCCTTCTACGCTCGGCAACTCGGACCTGAGCTGGGAAACCACCGCTTCGTATAACCTGGGTGTGGACTACGGGTTCCTGAACAACCGGATCACCGGTTCCCTGGATGTATATACTTCGCAGACAAGGGATGTGCTCGTACAGCGTCAGCTGCCCCGTACTTCCGGCTATGCCAACGTCTGGGCCAACCTGGGCGGGATTTCTAACAAGGGGGTCGATTTTATGCTCAACTCCCAGAATACGACCGGCCGGCTGAAGTGGGAAACTGCGTTCGTATTCTCCCTCAACAGGAGTAAGATTACCAAGCTGTACGGGAACGGCAATGATGCGGATGTCGGCAACCAGTGGTTTGTAGGAGAGCCCATATCGGCAATATACGATTACCAGATGGCAGGAGGGGTGTGGACCGAGGAAGAATTTTTTGCCGGCAGGATTCCCTATGCCGGCTGGCACCCGGGGCAGTTCAGGTATGTAGACCAGAACGGGGACAACGACATCACGCCGGGCGAGGACAGGACCGTGATCGGCTACAGGGAGCCCAGCCACCGGTTCAGCATTACAAATACGCTTTCGTACCGGGGCTTTACGCTGAGCTTTATGTTCAACGCGATCCGGGGAGGCAAAAACTATTACTGGGCAGACAACGCCACCAACATCAATCCCCGGTTCCTGATGTCGCAGAGGATGAACAATTCCGCGATCAACCCCTACTGGCGACCGGACGCCCCCACGACCAATACGACCGGGATTTACCTGAACCAGCCCCGGCAGAGCGGGATCTATCAGAGCAGGAGCTTTGTGAGGCTCCAGGATATAACGCTGAGCTACCAGCTGAGCCAGCAGGTGCTGAGCCACCTGAGGCTCAACAACCTCAGCCTGTATGTATCCAGCAAAAACCCGTACGTATGGACCAAATGGCAGGGATGGGATCCCGAAACAGGTACCAGTGACACTCCCCTGATGAGGAATTACATTGCCGGGATCCGTTTTAGTTTTTAGAATCGAAAATCATGAACATTATGAAATTCAAAAGAAGCTTCATACACCGGTCTTTGACGGGAGTGCTCTGCATCTTATTAAGCCTCTCGTCCTGCAAAGACTCCATACTGGAGGAGATCCCCCGGGACTTCCTGTCTCCGGACAATGCCTACCTGACCGAACAGGGGATTCTGCAGGGCATCACGGCCATCCATGACCGCGTCAGGGCGGCTTATTATTCATTCGGCGAATTCGGCACGATGAACTGGACGGCGCACGGAAGCGATGTGGGCTATATGGGAGAAGACCCGAACCGGTATCCCGATTACCTCAACTGCTACCTGGACACATCACCGATCTCCAAGTATGTGGTGGATACCTGGAATGTCGGGTTTGAGGTCATTCAATGGGCCAATGTGCTTATCGAAAAAACCGAGCTGGCCGACCCTTCTATTTTCCGGGACGGGGAAGCAGGCAAGAACGTCTATCTGGCGGAAGCCCGGTTCTTCAGGGCGTTCATGTACCGGAACCTGGTTTCCTCCTACGGCGACATCCCTTTGTTGAAATCGCCGGTAAACTCAGCCAGGGCGGACTTCACGCGCGACCCGGTAGCTTCCATTCATGAGCTGATGGTCGAAGATTTCCTGTTTGCCTCCGAGCATCTGCCCGATCCGGGCAGGGAAGCTGCGCCCGGCCGGATTACCAAGGGCCCTGCCCTGCACTTTCTGGGCGAAACCTACCTCGAGCAAAAGAAGCCCAACCTTGCCGTAGAGGTGCTGACCAGGGTGATTGACAACTACGGGTACAACCTGATGACCCAGCGCTTCGGTACGAGGCTTGGCAACGATATCTTCGGCGCGGGCGATCCTTATTATGACCTGTTCGGCTACCAGAACCACAATCTCCCGGAAAACAGGGAGGCCATGTGGGTCGTCCAGGTAGAACCCGAAGTCCAGGGGGGAGGCCAGATGGCTTCTGCCTACATATTCGGACCGCGCTATTTTGACCTGGGCCTGACGCCCGACGGCTACACGGCTTTCCTGGGAACCGTCTACAACGGCCTCCATACCGGCTATTCGGACATATACAGCCGCCCGACGGCCAATGTCAGAGGCACCAACCTGGTGTTTTACACGATATGGAAGGGAAACTGGAGCATAGATGTGCGGAATGCCCCGCACAATATTGTCAGGGAATACTATTACGACAACCCTGCTTCCCAGTACCACAACAAAAAAGTGGACCTGAGCCAGTACAATCCTGCACGGCCCAACCCGATGCTGGACACCTGCAAGATTATCTATCCCTTCCATACCAAGTTCCTGGATCCGAAAAACTACTTCCTGCA
>JBEBSO010000332.1:0-4776 GCA_040394275.1 Telluribacter sp. | reverse complement strand
ATAGGCATTTTGCCGGCCCTAATACTTTCTAAACCTGGGTAAGACATTGGTCCAAACGCTACCTGATTATTCTGATGCATAGATTTTTCCGCACCGGGCTTTTCCTCCTGTTCCTTCTCCTCCTTTCGAAGGTTACCCTTGCTCAAAACCGAACCATTACCGGCAAAGTCACTCTTGCAGAAAACAACTCGTCGCTTCCAGGAGCTACCATTTTGCTGAAAGGAACTACCAACGGAAGCCTGACGGATACAGAAGGCAATTACAGGCTCACTGTCCCGGCAGGCGGTACCATTACCCTGGTCATCTCTTTTATCGGGATGGAAACCCAGGAAATCATGGTCCCTCAGGGCAGATCCGTCGTCAACGCAGCGCTGACCGAAAGCCTCACCGAGCTGACCCAGCTGGTGGTCACCGGGTACAACGAAATGCAGCGGCGCGATGTGATCAGCTCCATCGCTTCGGTGAAGGGGGAAAAGCTGAAGGAGCTGGCGGTAGGAAGCTTCGACCAGGCCATGCAGGGACAGATGGCCGGGGTGCAGATCAGCGCTTCATCCGGGACACCGGGAGGCGGCTTCGCGGTCAGGATCCGGGGCAATACGTCGATCTATGCCTCCAACCGCCCGTTGTTTATCATCGACGGGATACCGGTATACGACAGCCCGGTCTCGCAGCGCGACTTCGGGGGACAGGAAGACAACGCCCTTTCTTTCCTCAACAACAACGATATCGAAACGATACAGGTCCTCAAAGACGCCGCCGCCAAGGCCATCTATGGTTCGCGGGGTGCAAACGGGGTTGTCGTCGTCACGACCAAGAAAGGACGCAACAACAAGACCGTCATCACAGCGGATGTACTCCGGGGCGTTACCGAGATTATACGCAAAACCCCGGTGATGAATGCCTCCCAGCTTCTTGAGCTGCAGCGCGAGGCGCTGATCAACGCAGGCGAGAACCCCGATGAGGCGGGGCTGATTCCGGGCGTAACGGACAAAGTCGATACGGACTGGCAGGATGCAGTCCTGCGGCGCGGCATTCTTCAGCAGTACCAGGTCTCCGCTTCCGGGGGGAACGACCGGACCAAATTTTACCTGAGCACCAACCTGAGAGATGAAGAAGGCGTTATCCTTAACAACCGGTTCATCAGGTACAGCGGATCCCTCAACGTGGACCATAAAGCTTCCCAAAAACTGAGCTTCGGCGCGAATATACTGCTCACTTTCTCCAGGAATGACCGCGTGAAGGGGGACAATTTCCTGGATGGCGTCTATTCGGCGGCGGTCAACAGCCTCCCCTTCTATTCCCCCTATGACCAATGGGGGAGGCTCGAGGTTCCCGGCTCGCTCAACTACGCCGAATTCCCCAACTTCAACCCGGTGGGGCAGGCCGTCCTTCCCAGGTTCCAGACTTTCGGGAATAAAATCCTCGCAGGGGCAAACGTCGATTTCGAAAGTGCGGCCAACCTCCGCTTCCGGTCCAAAGTCAGCATCGACTACAACAGCAGCATCGAGGACCAGTTCGAACCTTCGACCACGGCCATCGGGGGATACCTGGAAAGCGTAGGCCACAAAGGCTACGGCGTATTCAGCAGCGACAACGACTACAGCCTGCTGACCTCCAACACGCTCAGCTATTTCAAGGCCCTCAGCGAACGCGAAAACTTCAACCTCCTGCTGGGCGCCGAAGTCATGCACCGGCGCATCCGTTCGTCGAATGTGCAGGGCAGGCTGTTTCCCAGGGATGATTTCACCTACATTACCTCCGCCGGGATTGTCGACCAGGGAAGCTCCGTCTTTTCCCAGAACGGCCTGGTTTCTTTTTTTGCGGAAGCCAAATACGACTTTGCCGACAAATACCTGCTGGGCATCACCGGGCGCTACGACGGATCTTCCAGGTTCGGGGCCAAAAGACGTTTCGGCTTTTTCCCTTCATTGTCCCTCGGGTGGAGGATTTCGGAGGAAGACTTCTTCAAGGACATCCCGCTGTTTTCGGACCTGAAGCTTCGCGGAAGTTACGGATTTGTCGGAAATGAAGGCATCCCCAACTACCGTTTCCTCGGCACCTGGTCTACCGCCGTATACAACGGGGTGGCCGGGGTGGGACCCGAAGCATTACCCAATAGTGACCTGCGGTGGGAGCGCACAAATGAGATCAACCTGGGTCTTGACGCCTCTTTTGCCAAAAACCGGCTCCACCTGATCCTCGATTTGTATAAAAATACAACCAACGACCTCCTTTTTCCCAAACCGCTTCCCGCTACCGTGGGCTTCGGTTCGGTATGGGGCAACATCGGCCGCGTATCCAACAAAGGCATCGAGCTGACCGTTTCCACGGTCAACACCACCGGTGACGTCAGGTGGACTACCGATCTGAACATCACCCGCAACATCAACCGCGTGGAATTTTTACCGGACCACGACACCCTGTTTTTTGGATACCAGGCCTCGGGTGTTTCAAACACCAACGTCGTCATGGAAAACCAGCCGCTCGGCACCTTCTGGGGCCTGAAATTTCTTGGGGTCGACCCTGCAACAGGCGATGCCATCTACGACGATATCAACGGGGACGGGCATATTACGGCGGCCGACGGACAGGTAATCGGCAACGCGCAGCCGCTGTTTTACGGCGGTATTACCAACCGGGTGTCCTGGAAGGGATTCGACTTCAGCTTCATGTTCCAGTATTCCTACGGCAACAAAGTGCTCAATTTTTCAAACACCTCCCTGGTCAACGCAGGCGCAGACATACTCACCAACCAGAGCACTATCGCGCTCAGGAGATGGAAAAAGGAAGGGGACATCACAGATGTGCCCCGCTACGTACACGGGAGCACCTATAACAACTGGCACAGCGACCGGTTCCTGGAAGACGGTTCCTACATACGGCTCAAAAACATCACCCTCGGCTACAACCTGCCGGAAAACCTGGTCAATAAAATCAGGCTGACCAAAGCGAGGATATTTGTCACGGGCAGCAATCTCTGGACCCGGACCGCCTACAGCGGGCCTGATCCCGAAGTCAGCACGCTGGACAGGTCGACCGTATCGCAATCCATCGACCTGTATACGCTGCCCCTGGTTAAAACCGTTCAGGCCGGGCTATCGGTTTCTTTTTAATCCCAGATCGAACATGAGCACTTTAAGGATAAGAAAAGATTTAGTCAAACGCTGCACTGTCACCGCGCTCCTGCAGGTCTTGCTACTCTTCGGCGTGTCCTGCCGGGACGTACTGCAGCCCAAGCCGGTAGACCTGCTCCTGGACGAGCTGGTTTTGAAAACCCCGTCGGACATCGACGCCGTCAGAACCGGGCTGTACGGTGCTTTCCGCGGATTAGGGGCTTTGGGAATTGTAGCGGGAGACATGACAGCCGATATGGGACAGTACGCCGGTACTTTTTCGGTATTCAGTGAGCTTTGCAACCACCAGATTTCCTCGTCCAACTCGGCGGTAAGCTCCTACTGGAACGCGATCTATTCGGTCATTTACATCGCCAATTTTATCGATGAAAACCTGGATAACGTAAGCGGGGCTTCCGCACAAACAAAGCAAAACCTCTACACCGAGGCAGCCTTCCTGCGCGCCTTTGCCTATTTTGCAGCGGTGAACACCTACGGCGCGGTGCCGCATGTGACCTCGACGGACATCGATGCCAACAGCAATATCGGGAGGGCCGGGACCGACGAAATAAAAAAAGTAGTCCTGGAAGGATTCACGCAGGGACTGAACGGGCTGCCGGAGCAATGGGACAGTGAAAACAATACGCTCAACAAGGCCTTTGCCACGAAAAATGCGGCAAGGGCAGCGCTGGCACGGTATTACCTCTATGAGAAGGACTGGCCCAATGCCGAAAAATATGCCTCCGAAGTCATCAATTCCAACAGGTATTCACTTGATACCTCCTATCAGCGCATGATAAGCACGGAGTTTGATTCGGAATGCATCCTGGAGCTTTCCTATGCCAATACGTCCAGCGACGACCCGGGAACCGCTACCTTCGGGCTCAACAATATCTTTGTAGGCCGACGGGAGGTCATCCCGTCCAATACCGCGGTCATCCAGCTGCTTTCCGAAGCCTCCGGCACCCGCTGGACCACCATCCGTTTTAACCCCAGCAACCAGAAGGGCACAGACAACGGCTGGAGTGTCCGCAAGTACGGGTCTCCCGACGAGTCCAACAACAATATCACGCTGTTCCGGCTCGGGGAGCAATATCTTATCCGGGCGGAAGCACGCGCTCAGCAGAACTTATTTTCCGGTGCCAACAGCGCTTCGGCCGATATCAATACACTCAGAAGAAGAGCCAAGGCCCCGGAGGTTACCTATACCAGCCGCGACAACGCCCTGCTGGGTATAGAACAGGAACGCTTTTACGAGCTGGCCTATGAAGGGCACCGCTGGTATGACCTGAAACGTACCGGCAGGTTAAACACGGTAATGGCTTCCGCCCCAAACTGGAATGCAAAATATCAGTTCTGGCCGGTCCCACAGGCAGAAATTCAACGCAACCCCTCTCTGAGAGGTGCACAAAACCCGGGGTACTGACCTGAAAAATCAATAATAAAATAAACAGATGAAAAGACCCTGTCACTTCCTTTACCTCTTTCTAATACTGGCGGCTTTTGCTTCCTGCGAAGAACAGCGGATCATATACAACGGGCCGAACTTCATCCGCTTCACAGACAGCACTGCCTCCTATAAGGAAAGTTACGCACGGACTATTGAAATCAAAGTTCACATTGTAGGCACGCCTCAGCCCCAGCCGGTCAACATCAGCTACAT